>NZ_JBTSRB010000001.1:0-165442 GCF_054637675.1 Metallibacterium sp. | reverse complement strand
GGCTCTAGCCATGCAAGAGTAGGTCACCGCCAAGGTTCCCATCCCCCAACGGGCCGATCTGTCGATCGGCCCGTCGGCTTTGCGGGGTCAGCAAAGGCAGATAGCTCGCGCGCGCAACGCGCGCAGGGCTGTCTTAGGCCTGAATATATAAACCTGCAAGTATTGAAATTAAGCTTGATGAACCTCACTCAAGTGGTTGCGGCGTATCGCGCAGGCAAGCAAGTGAGTGTTCAGCCGTCTGCTGCCAGAGTTCGCCGCCGTCGCGATCCCCACGCGGCGACGCCCCCAACAGAAGATGGAGAATTGCATGAACAAGATCTTTGCTGCCCTTGCCTTGGCTGGTGTGCTTGCGCTACCGATGGTTTCCCATGCCGAAGACAGCGGCCTGTACGTCAATGGTTCAGTAGGTCAGGCCCGGTTCGGCCAGAGCTATTACGGCCGTCATCACATGGGCTATGACGCCAATCTCGGCTATCGCTGGTCAGTAGCCCCAGCGTTTCAAGTAGGAGTCGAGGCGGGTTATGTGAATCTGGGCAACTACGGTGTACGCTCGAATTATCCGGGTATAGCACTGCCGAATGCCACACTGCATGGCTGGACGCTCGGCGGCACCGCCAAGTACGACATCACCAGCAACTGGTATGTCAGCGGCCGTGCCGGGTTGTTGCGTTGGAGCGGCCGCACGGCGGAGCCAATCGGCGCCATTCCGGTCGCTTTCAGTGGCCATGGCACGGGTTGGTATACTGGTGCAGGATTCGGCTACAACTTCAACAGCAACTGGAGCCTGGGCTTGAATTACAACTACTACCACGCCAGCAAGAGTGGCTTTCCGCTGTCGGGCAGCTTGACGTCGATCTCGGCTGAATACCGCTTTGGCGCGATGTAGCAGACGGCGTTCGGGCAACTACCGCTGCATGAGGCCCAGTCGACCTGGCGTAGCGCGGAAATGCATCGGCGGGCAGCTTACGTTGGCCCGCCGATTTCAATTCGTAAACTTTTGAACAGTTCTCTTGGACTGCTGCCGGTGCCACAGACACCGAATTTAGGTGTGATGACGAGGCCGTGGCTGGGTACGTAGCGTGATTTCAGCGCCCAGCAGTGGCTTGAATCTTGCGCCGCGCCGCGCCCAAGGTTGTGCGCAGTTGTTGCGCTGCCGCGCGCGCGGCAACGGCATAGTCATCACCGCTGCTCGCATAAAGCACCGCACGCGAAGCACTGACCATGAGTCCGGTGCCGGCGCTCGAGCATCCGCGCGTCACGACGGCTTCAGCATCGCCACCCTGCGCGCCGACGCCGGGCACCAGCAGCGGCATATCGCCGACCAGCGCGCGTACTTGCGCCAACTCATCCGGATACGTGGCACCGACTACCAGTGCGCAGTTGCCGTGCATGTTCCAGTCGCGTGCGGCGCGCAGCGCCACGTGCTGATACAGCGGCTTGCCATCGACCAACAAATCCTGCAAATCGCGTGCGCCAACATTGGACGTGCGACACAACAGAATCGCACCCTTGTCGGCGCGTTGCAGAAATGGCGCCAGCGCATCTCCACCCAGATACGGGTTGAGGGTGACCGCATCGGCTTGATAGCGGTCGAAAGCTTCGCTGGCGTAATAAGCAGCGGTCGAGCCGATGTCGCCGCGTTTGGCGTCGAGGATCACTGCGATACCCGCATGCTGCGCGTGGATATGGGCGATCAGGCGTTCGAGTGCATCCTCGGCGCGGTGTGCCGCGAAATGCGCGATCTGCGGCTTGAAGCAGCACACCAGATCGGCCGTTGCATCAACGATGCTGCGGCAGAATTCGAACAGTGCATCGGGTCGTTCTCTCAGCGCCACCGGAAAACGTTCGGGCTCAGGATCAAGGCCGACGCACAACAGGGAGTTGTTGCGCTGCCATGCGGCAGCGAGCTGTTGCATGAAAGTCATGGACTGCATATGCGTGTGTGTGCCGGGAGTTGTCCAAGGATAATCGCAGCGTGGAACGGCGACCAGCAATGCTTGGCGCCAGGCATGCGCGGATGGCACGCCACGGCACGCGTGGCGCGACGGGCCGCATCAGCGCTGCGGTATCTTCCGATTCTGAAGTTTCCCCACATCTTTCCGCAGGCCATCAGTGAGTTGGTTGCCTGAAGGCGGTGGAGTGCGCGCATCGACACTGCCAGACTGGCGAGCGTCGAGATCACCGGAGGCAGGCCGATGCGCGCAGGCGAAGTGTTGCGCAACGTATTGGCGCCGGCAGAGGTGCGGCTGGATGCGCGGCTGCGGCGCCTGTGCGGCGCGGTCGAGGCGCTGGTGCGCAGTCGGCAGGTGGTGCTGATGGAACTGGCGCGCCAGTATCCGGACGCAGCGCGTGTGGCGGCGCCGCTGAAAGCGCTGGACCGGCTGCTGTCGAAGCGGCGCCTGCAGCAGGCACGCGGTGTCTTGCATGGCGCGGCGTTGTAGCGGCTGTGGCCGCCACTGCCGGACGCTGATCGTGGTGGACTGGTGCGTGCTGAAGGAGGATGAGTCGCTGCACCTGTTCGCGCGGCGCCGCCGGTGGGCGGTCGCGCACTGCCGGTGTGGGTGAAGTGCACGGGCAGTCGCAGCTGGGCCAGGCCGCGGTGCACACGGCCTTTCGGCGCAGCTGCTGCGGTTGTTGCCCGTGGACAGCCGGCCGATCGTGCTGACCGATGCCGGATTCCGGATGCCATGGTTTCGCAGCGCCGAAGCGCTGGGGTTTGCCTGCATCGGCCGGGTGCGCGGGCTGACCCAGGTGCGTCCCGTGGGCGAGCAGGACTGGATGCCCATGCAGGCCTTCGTCGAGATGGAGGACGGCCAGTTGCCGGACTTGAGTCTGTGCGAGATCAGCAAGACGCGCGCGCAGCGGGCGTGCCTGGTGGTGTGCAAGCGGCCGCCGCGCGGACGCAAGGACCGTGGGGTGCACGGCCGATTGCGGCGCATGCGCGCGGGGCGCGCGAGCCATGGGTGCTGGCGGTCTCGCTGGCGTTTGCGGGGCTCAGCGCCGAGGAGGTCGTGCGCGACTATGCCCGGCGCATGCAAATCGAGGAGAGTTTCCGCGACCTCAAGGACCCTCGGCATGGCGCGGCCTTGCGCCATGCGCTCACGCGCAAGGCGCCGCGCATGGAAATCTTGATCCTGCTGCATGCGCTGGCCAGTGTGCTGGCGTGATGGCGCAGCCTGCTGGCGCGGCAGCAGCAACAGGACCAGCGGCTGTTGGCGCATGGTCAGGCGATCCGGCGTGCAGCGACACGCGCCACCTTGAGCCTGTGGCGTATCGGTTGGGAGTTGCTGCGACGTGGCTGGCCGCTGGATGACACCAGCGATCACGCCGCCTCGGTGAATCTTTGGCGGCCGCTACTGGCATGAGTGGCAATTATTAAAGATGTGGGGAAACCTCGGCCACCGGTGGGTTGACGTAGACATAACTGGCGGCCAGAGCCGGCTGTACGGTGGCGCAGCAGCCACGGGTAGGCGCTGAATCCGACCAACGAGACGAACACCGCCAGATAGCCGAGGGGCCAGCAGCGCATGGCGATCTGGCAAACCGTGCATGCGCTCACCGGCAAGCAGCGCCCTCAGCGCAAGCGCAACCGCTCGGCAGGTCGCCGCCCAGATTCAGCAGCAGCCCACCGAGCATGCCGATCCCCGCGCCCAGCCACTCCACGCGACGCGACTGCTTGCCGAATGCTGCGGAAAAAATCGCCGTAAACATAAAGACGCTGGCGACCGCCACGGCTGCCAGTCCGAAGTCGACATTCTTGCGCGGCGTAACACACCAAGCCATTGCCGAAATCAGGCAGCAAGATGCCGATGGTGGCGGCAATGCGCCACTGCAGGGCGTTGGGGCGCTGCGGCGCGACGCGCCGCGCAGGTGCAGCCATGCGTGCAATGCCGCCGCCGGCGATCAAAAACGCAGCGCAGCCATGACAAAGGGCAGGAATCCCTGCAATGCAATGCGGATGGCGAGATTGGTCGAGCCCCAGATCAGATATACCTGCCAGCAGGACGAGCAAGGTCTGCGCAGAGCGTGGCGCGGAAGGCGCGGGCATCGGCTGGAGCACATCGGACCGGGCGTCATGGCCGGCGTTGCGAGGAATGCGTGACGCGGAGCCCCGACGCAGGCAGCGGGACATGTCGGCGCACGTGCGCCCAATAACAAGGCCGGCTTGCGCGCGTTGATCCAGTGCGGCCGCCGAGACCGCGTGGTCTATCCGCGTACCGCGCGGTATAACCTCATGGCAATTGGTGGTGCTCGCTCTTGACCACCACGAACTCGCCTTCGATCACCGCGCCGCCATCCTCTGGCGCGACGTGACGCGGCACAGTCTGGCGCGGGCGGATCATGCGTCGCACCAGCCAGACGAGGCCGAACAGCAATGCCGCAGCAACGACAATCACCGCGCCGAACAGCAGCGCGATCACCGCCAGCGTGGCCAGCGCCAGCAGCCACAGCGTACGTGCCAGCGCGCTGCGCGGCGGATTGATGATGAACACACGCGAACGCATAGCGAAGGCTCCGTGCAAAAATGGCAGTTTGGCGAATGGCGAGAGGCGCATGGTGCACCAAACCGATGAACGGCGCCTGTGTCTTTGGCACGAAATTCCCGATGGCGGTGCACTGGCACTGGATGCGCTGTCCGCGCTGGACGGCGCCGATGTGCTGCTGATGCGTGCTGGTGAGCGGGTTGCGGCATTCTTCAACGTTTGCCCGCACGCCGGTCGGCGCTTGGACTGGGCGCCGGGTGAGTTCCTGCTGCGCGACGGCGTGCTGACCTGCGCCGCACACGGCGCCAGCTTTGCCACCTTGAGTGGCGCGTGCCGCGGCGGTCCATGCCGCGGCGAGGCGTTGAAGTCGGTGGCGATCGAGCGCCGCGGCGATGAGCTGTGGCTGGCGGTGGTTGATGCGGGCTAGTTAAAACGCCTTGTACAGCAAATCCACACCGACGATGGTGGTGACCAGATACGCCAACGTCAGCGGCAGACCGACGCGCAGGTAGTCCTTGCCGCGATAACCGCCAGGGCCGGCCACCATGGTTAGCGCCGGATGCGCGGAGCTGATCAGAAACGTGTTCGACACCGACATCGCGGTGATCAGGATATAAGCCGTTGGATTACCGCCAGTGGCCAATGCGATGTTGATCGCGATCGGCACCATCACCACGGTCGCGCCCACGTTCTGCATCACCTGCGACAACCCCAGCGCCAGCACCGCCACGCTGGTCTGGATGCCCCATTGCGGCAGGTGGCCGATGTGTACCATCAACTCCTGGCCCAGCCACGAGCCGGCGCCGGTCTGGTCCATGGCCCAGCCCAGTGGCATCAGGCTGGCGGTGATGAAGATGGTTTTCCAGTTGACCGAGCGATAGGCCTCGTTGGGCGTGATCACGCCGGTAGCGAGCATGCCCGCGGCGCCGACCCAGAACGCCACCTGCAGCGGCAACAGTTCGGTCAGCGCCAGAAATTTGGCCAGCAGGAAAAAGAACAGCGCCTCGCGGATCTTGCCCGGACGCGCCTCTTCCTGCGGCACGTCGGTGACCACGACGATGTCGTGTTCCTCGCGCGGCGTGGTCAAGTCGGTCCAGGCGCTGTGCAGCACCAGGGTGTCGCCGCCGCGCAGACTCACGTTGCGCACATCGTCGCGAAACACCTTGTCGCCGCGATTCACCGCCAGCACCGAAATCCCATAGCGCTTGCGCAGGTGCAAATCGTTGACGGTCTGCTTGATGAAGCGCGAGCTGGGTGGTACCACCGCCTCGGAGATGCCCGCGCGCGCGGCGTTGAACATGTCCGACAACTGACGCAGACGTGGCGACACGCGGCACTGGTGCGCGCTGGCGAAGTTGCCGATGGAGTCGCGCGGACCCATCACGCCCAGCACCGTACCCACCCAGATCATGCTGTCGGCGGGCGGCGACAGCCGCGATTCGTTGCCGGTCTTCATCGCCAGAATCAGCGGCGCCTCGGGCAGCGCTTCGGCCTCGACCACGCTCATGCCCACCAGCGGACTGTCGGCGGTGACGGTCAGTTCCAGCACATCGCCATCGATGCCGTAGGTCTCGGCGAAGTAACTTTCGGTGCGCGTTGGCGTGGTGGTGCTGGTGTCCTCCGGCGCGTGCTTGAACAGTTTGTCGGTGAACAGCCAGAAAAATCCCACGCCCATCACCGCCAGCACCACGCCGATCGGGGTGACGGTGAACATGCCGAACAGCGGAATGGTGTTGGCGCCCGGTGGCAGATTGCGGTTGGTGCTTTCGATCAAGCCGTTGAGGATGATCAGCGGCGTGTTGGCGATCAGCGTGGTGTTGGTGCCGGTCAGAATCACGCAGGCCATCGGCAGCAGCAGCTTGGACAGCGGTACCTTGCTGCGCGTGGACACGCGCGAGGTCACCGGAATCATCAATGCGGCCAGCGCCTGGCTGGGGATGATCGAGCTCAGCGCCGTGGTGACGCTGTTGATCACCACCAGTAGCCGCCACTGCGCACCCTGCGCGGCCTTGAGGATCACCGTGGCCACGGCATTGAGCGCGCCGGTGCGATCGAGGCCGACGCCCATGATCATCACCGCCAGAATCGCCTGCACGCCGGAGTTGGCAAAGCCCTCGAACACCTGCTGCGTGGGAATCAGCCCGGTGACGCCGATGACCACCAGCACCAGGATCGCGGTGATGTCCGAGCGCACCCACTCCAGCGCCAGCATCAGCACGGTGAACACCACCAGGCCAAGAACCAGAATCATTTCCGGCGTGAGCTGCATGACCCCTTGCACGTCGATCGCTTCCTTCAGTCGGCTTGATGGCGGTACAGGAAATCCCACACGCCGTGGCCCTGACGCAGGCCGCGTTGCTCGAAACGCGTAGCGATGCGCCAAGCCGGCCGTGGCGCGGCCATTCCGGCGCCAACGCAATTGCTCCAGCCCGGCGCGGCGTCCAGCACCGCGAGCATGTGCGCGGCATAGTCGGCCCAGTCGGTGGCCAGGTGCAACAGCCCGCCCGGCGCGATGCGACTGGCCAGCAGGGCGACGAATTCCGGTTGGATCAGGCGGCGCTTGTGGTGGCGCTTCTTGTGCCATGGGTCGGGGAACCAGATGCGCACTTCGTCGATGCTGGCTGGTGTCAATTCGTCGCGCAGCACCTCGACAGCATCGTGCGCGTAGAGGCGTGTGTTGCCTGCATTCGCGGCTGCCAGCGCGTTGAGCAGACGTCCGACGCCTGGGCGATGCACCTCGATGCCCAGATAATCGCGCGCGGCATCGGCTGCGGCACTCGCGGCCATGGCTTCGCCGTTGCCGAAGCCGATCTCCAGCACGCGCGACGCATGGCGCCCAAATAACTGATCGAGATCGCGCGGCTGGCCGGTGTAGTCGACGCCGTAGCGCTGCCAATGCTGCGCAAAGGCGCGCTGCTGCGCCGGGGTGATGCGGCCTTCTCGGCGCACGAAGCTGCGGATCGGCCGCGCTTGCGCGCCCAAGGTATTCGCAGCTTGCATGCTCAGCCGACCAGCCCGTCGATCGGGCTGGACGCGCTGGCATAGCGCTTGCGCGGAATGCGTCCGGCACGGAACGCATCGCGTCCGGCCTGCACCGCGGCGCGCATCGCGCGCGCCATCAGCAGCGGATCGCGCGCACCGGCAATCGCGCTGTTCATCAGCACCCCATCGCAGCCCAACTCCATGGCGATCGCCGCATCCGATGCCGTGCCGACGCCGGCATCGACAATCACTGGCACCTTGGCGTTCTCGATGATCTCCAGCAGCGTGTAGCGATTCTGGATGCCGAGGCCCGAGCCGATCGGCGCCGCCAGCGGCATGATCGCCACGCAGCCGATGTCTTCAAGGCGCCGCGCCAGAATCGGATCGTCGCTGGTGTACACCATCACCTCGAAGCCTTCCGCCACGAGTTGTTCGGCGGCGGCGAGCGTTTCGATCACGTTCGGAAACAGCGTGCGCTGATCGCCCAGCACTTCGAGCTTGACCAGGGTGTGGCCGTCGAGCAGTTCGCGCGCGAGACGGCAGGTGCGCACGGCCTCGGTGGCGTCATGGCAGCCAGCGGTATTGGGTAGCAGGGTGTAGCGCGTCGGCGGCAGTGCATCCAGCAGATTGGGCTGCGTTGCGTCCTGCCCCAGATTCATGCGCCGCACGGCGAAGGTGACGATCTCGGCGCCGGCGGCCTCGGTGGCCAGGCGCGTCTCGCGCAAGTCTCTGAATTTGCCAGTGCCGGTGAGCAGGCGCGAGTTGAAATGACGCGCACCGATCTGCAGTGGGTCATCACAGGCATGGGCAGGCATCGGCGCGGGCTCGGGTAGTGCAAAGGTCACCCATTGTCGCGCAGCCGCACGCGGCGCGGAACATGCGCCAGGCACGCGGCGGCATGCGCTCAGCCGGGAGCCAGCCAGCGCAGCACGCCGGCATGGACCAGACGCTCGATATCGGTGGCCGGCGCGGTCAGCAGCATCGGCGTGGCCTGCGCGCCGGGCACCAGCGCCGCGGTGGCGTCGCGGCCCCGGCTCTTGACCCGGTACATGGCGAAATCAGCCAGTTCGATGCTGCCGCCGAGGTCGCGCTCGCGCAGCGTCGGCAGTAGCGGCCAGTGCGAGATGCCCAGCGAGCAGGTCACCTGCACATCGCCGAGCGAGGGGTCATTGAAGCGGTGCGCGCGCACCGCGAGACGAATGCGCTCGCCCAGCGCCAGCGCGCGTCCCGCGTCCAGCCCCGGCAACAGCAGCAGGAATTCCTCACCGCCCCAACGCAAAGCCATATCCTGCGGTTCCTTGAGGCGCTGGATCAGCGTCGCAACCTCGCGCAACACGACATCGCCCACACCGTGACCGTAGCGGTCGTTGATGCGCTTGAAGTGATCCAGATCAATCAGGATCACGGCCAGTTGCGGCAGGCAGCGCAGTTCGTGCCAGTTCTGCGCCAGCAAGCGCCGATTGCCGAGACCGGTGAGCGGGTCGCTGAGGCTTTCAGCGGTCAGTGCATCGTTGGCCTGACGCAGGCGCTGATTGACGCGGTGCAGTTCCTCGGTGCGCTGTGCGATTAGCGCTTCCAGCCGCTGCTGTTGCAGTTTCTGGCGACGCCACCGCCAGCGCGCGGCCAGCAGCAGCAGTGCCGCCAACAACAGCCCGGCCAGGACTTGCAGCCAGCGCCATTCATACCAGTGCGCGGGAATCACGATCTCCAGCGTCGCTGGCGCCGACCATATGCCTTGGTCGACGCGTGCCTGCACGGCGAAGCTGTAGCGCCCCGGCGGCAGGTGCGTGTACCAGGCCACGCGGCGCGTGCCGGCCGCGACCCAGGCGTTGTCATAGCCGGCGAGGCGATAGCGAAAATTCAGCGCCGCGGCGTTGTTCAGATAAGGCGCGGTGTATTCAATCTCGATGTTGCGCTCGCCCAGCGGCAGGCGCGTCATCGCGCCCGTTACGTACCAGGCCTGCGCGTGACGCAGGCGTTCGATGCGCGGTGTGCCCGGTTCCGGCGGCGCGCGCACGGCGGCCATGTCCAGCGCCAGCGCGCCGTTGATCGATGGCAGCCACAGGGTGTCACCGACGCGCAGCATGCGTCCAACGCCGCCGCCGTTGCAGCAGCGCGTGCGCTCCTCGCTGCCGATGCGGTTGTTGCCGGTCAACACCGGCTGCGCGCGGATACTTGGCACTGCAGCCAGCGGCTGCAGCAACGTGTGTAGCGGCACGCGCCACACTCCCTTGATGCTGGAGAAGTAGACCTCGCCGCCGTGCGACGTGAAAGCCCATGCGTTGTCGGTGGGCAGGCCATCTTGTTGCGTGAGCAGGCGCAAGTGTCCGTTGCGCAGCACGCCGAGCCCGGCATCGAGGGTGGTCAGCAGCAGCGTGTCGTGATCGAGCCAGCCCAATGAAGTCACGAAATGTCCGCGCAGCGGCTCCGCCCACGCGGGCGCCGCGATGCGCCCGGCGCGCAGTTCGCGCACGCCGTCCTCGGTGCCCAGCAGCAGTCCACCATCGGCCAGCGGCAGCAACGCGCGGATGCGCGCATCCGCGCTGCCGGGGCTGGCGCCGTAGCGCGTCAGCGTGCCGGTTTGCAGTCGGTACAGGCCGCCCTGGGTGCCGAACCAATACGTTCCGCGCGGGTATTCGGCGATCAGGTTGATTTGCCAGGCACGCAGCGGTGCCAGCGCTGGTGGCCTGCTCAGCTTGCCCCGATGCCACAGCGCCACGCCGCCGCGCGTGCCGATCCACAGCGCGCCCTGCGCGTCACGATACAGCGAATACACGCTGGGATTGGGCAGGGCGCCGGGTGGCACCAGCGTCGTCACCTTGCCATCGGCCAGCTTGCTCAGGCCGCCGTTGGTGCCGATATCGATGCTGCCGCCCGCGCCGGCTGCCAACGTCCACACGAACGGATCGTCGAGGCCGGCATCCTGCCCGTAGCGTGCGGTCCAACTGTTGGCCACGCGATACAGCGATTGCGTGTGACTGCCCAGCCACAGGCTGCCGTCGCGATCCTCGAAGATCGCGTCGATCCATGGGTTGGGCGGAAATGTCCCCTTGTCGATCTGCTCCAGCCGGCCATCGGGATAGCGCCGGTACAGCGCGGCGATGCTGCCGATCCACAGGTTGCCGGCGCGATCGCGCAGCAGGCTCTGGATGTCGAGCGTGGCGAGTTGCGGCAGCGCCGCCTGCGCGCTGAAGCGCTGGCCGTCGAACTGCAGCAGACCGGCGCTGGTGCCCACCCAGAGTTGCCCTGCATCCCAGGCCAGCGCGGTCACGCGACGGCTTGCGCCAGCAGGCAGCGCGAAGCACTGCGTATGGCCCGCGCGGTTGCGGCACAGCCGGTTCAGGCCGCCGGCCCACAGCACACCGCCATGGTGCAACAGCGCGAAAAACGGCCCCTCGAGGCCCGGTATCAGTTGCAAGCGGCCGTTGCGCCAGGTACCCACGCCGGCCGCCGTGGCCAGCAGCGGCTGCCCCTGCGCGTCACCGCGGATGGCGTAGATCGCCGCGCTGGGCCAATGCTCGAAACCGCCGCGATATTCGCGCACCAGATTCTGGCCGGTGCCAAACCAGACCGCGCCCGCGGCATCGGCCCAAGCGGCATCGACCATGCTCAAATCGACCCCGGTGTTGCCACGCTCGTACCCTTGAAAGTGCTCGCCGTCGAAGCGTGCGACGCCGTTCTGCGTGCCCAGCCAGAGGAATCCATCGCGGTCTTGGGCAATGCTCAGCACGCTGATCTGCGGCAACCCGCGCACGTTGCTCCAGTTGTTGAGCACGTAGTCGCGGAAGCGCGTGTTCGCGTCCAGCGCGTGGCTGGCCGGTGCCGGCAGCAGCAACACCAGCAGCAGCGCGATCCACGCCAAGCCACCGCCGCAGCCGGCGGCACGGATGGGCTGGGGCAAGCGTTCCTGTCTGGCGGCGCCGGGCATCGTCACGAACCGTTTGCGACTGGGGGCATAATAGCCATGGTCGAATTCATGCAAAGCCCATGCCGTGAGCGGATACAGTCCCAGCAGCGAACCCTTCACCCTGCAGCGCGATTGCCCCGCTGTGCATGTGCCGCATGGTGCCGCGGTGACCCTGCCGGCTGGGCAGACGGGATACATCACGCAGGCGCTGGGCGCCAGCTTCACCGTGGTGGTCGATTACAACCTGTTCCGCATCGCCGGCAAGGATGCCGATGCGCTGGGCAAAACCCCGCCGCCACCGATCGAGGTTCCCGCTGGCGCCGGTGATGCCGACATCGAGCGGCTGGTCTGGGACCAGTTGCGCACCTGCTTTGATCCGGAGATTCCGGTCAACGTCGTCGAGCTGGGGCTGGTGTACGACGTCAGCCTGACGCCGCTGCCCGAGGACGCCGGGCGCAAGGTCGCGGTGCGCATGACGCTCACCGCACCGGGCTGCGGCATGGGCGACATCCTCGTCGATGACGTGCGCAGCAAGCTCGAGCTGATCCCCACGGTGCGCGAAACCGACGTCGAGCTGGTGTTCGATCCACCCTGGAACCACAGCATGATGTCCGACGCGGCACGTCTGGAAACCGGCATGCTGTGAGCGCTGCGTCGGCGCATCATGCGCCGCTCCCGTCCGCGCGCCGCACTGTTGCCTTTCTGTAGCAGTGCGCGCGAAACCCGCGCGCAAGCTTGCCGCTGCATGCGCCGCGGCCTAGCGTGATCGCTGCCGCATCGGCGGCGACTCGTGGGAGTGCGTGTCATGCGTGCAGCGCTTGCATCTGCGTTGGCTGTTGCCCTGTCTGTGCCGCTGCTGCTGCATGCCGCGGCGCCGCGCGTCACTGCGGCGCCGCTCAATCAGGTCTGGATCGATCTGGCCACCTTCAGCGGCATGGGCATGCCGGGCATGGGCGCGGCGGGTGGCAATCCCATGCAGATGCTGGGGCGCATGCTCGGTGGCGGCCGCGCCGGCAACCGTTTCGGCAACACGCAAAGCGGCACCGCGGGGCAGTGGATGGACGTCACCGTATTCACCCGCCGCAATCCCGCATTGGACAGCGCTACGCACGCCATCCCGGCCGCGCTGAAACTGGGCGAGAGCCTGCGTCTGCAGGCGCCGCGCGTTCGCGCCGTTGCCGAGCGCGACACCGATGCCGTGGTGGAAGCCGACTACGAGCGCCCGCGCGGCAAACTGCTGCTGTACTGGGGCTGCGGCGAGCAGGTGCGCGCCGCGCAGCCACGCGTGCTGGACATGGCCACGGCCGATCCCAGGGACGTCGCTGCGTTTTTTGTCGTGCGGCGCGCCACGCAACGCGGGGCGCACAGCGCGGCCGGGCGCCCGCAGTGGCCCAACCCGGCCGACGAGCGTTTGCTGCCAGAGGGCGCCAGCATCGTCGGCGCACATGCATTCAGCGGCAAGGGCATCGTCGAGAGCCTGCGCTTCAGCATCCCGCGTGAGCACGACTTGCTGCCACCGATCGCACTCAAGCAAGCGCAGCGCAACGGCGCCACGCTGCTGAGCTGGCAAGCCATGCCGCAGGCGCGTGCGTTTTTCCTCGGCGCCATGGGCGCACGCACGGACTCCGGCGGCGCCGCGGAGATGGTGTTGTGGACCTCCAGCGAACGGCCCGAGACCGGCTTCGGTCTGGTCGATTACCAGCCCAATCGCGCCATCGACGGCTGGCTCAAGGACAAGGTGTTGCTTGGGCCGGCCACGCGCGAATGCGCGATCCCCAAGGGCGTGTTCGGCGACGGCGCGATGCTGCGCATGATCGCTTATGGCAACGAATTGAATCTGGCGCACCCGCCACGCCCGGTTGACGCCAAGACCGCCTGGCAGCCCGAGTGGACCGCGAAGCTGCGCATCAAATCCGTGCACACCGCGCTGCTGGGCATGACGTCCGCACCCAATGCGCAGGATCTGCTGCGCGAAGGATTGCTGGGCGGCGAGGAGTAAGGTCCGGGGCATCACATTCCGGTTATTGCCAGTCACAATCAGGCCATCGTCCGTGTGATGGGAGTGGCGCAATGCAGCTCGCCTTGGGCAGCACCAATCCAGCCAAGCGCCGCGCGGTGCTGCTGGCCACGGGTTGTGAGCCGATCTGCGTGTCGGTGCCCTCGGGTGTCGCGGGCCAGCCATTGAGCGCGGACGAAACCTTGCACGGCGCCATCCTGCGCGCACGCGGCGCTCTGGCTGCGGTGCCGGGCGCGGACATCGGCCTGGGCCTGGAAGGCGGCGTCGATTTCGATGCGCGGCACACGCGGCAGTGGGTTCTGCTGTCGGTGTGCGCGGCGTGGGATGGCTGCGACTTGTATGTGGCGCGCGGCGTCTCCATGCCGCTGCCGCAGGCCATCGGCGCGCGCCTGCAAGCCGGCGGCATCGAGTTGGCTGCGATCATGGATGCGCTTGGCGGCACCATGGCCAGCAACCACAAGGACGGCGCCTACGGCCTGCTCAGCGGCGGCAGGATCACCCGCGCCGAGGTGTTCCGCGATGCCGTGATCGCCGCGCTGGCGCCGTTTGGCAATGCGCTATATCGCACGCAAGCAGGCGACTGATCGCGCCCGCCGGCCCGAGTCTTGTCAGTGGTGCGGTTGCCAGTGCGATTTGCTATGCGCGCTGCCGTTGCAAAATAGCCCGCGCGCGCGTTCTTGCGCGTGCGCTGGCGGCCAGAACCAAAAACGCAGCCGCAACGACGCAGAGCACGATGGCCGCCCATCGCCACCAAGGATCATGTTCGAGCCGCGAGGTCAATTGCAGCACACCGAGTATCGTGAAGCTGAGGCAAAAGTATCCGCGCTGCGCGCGTTGGTCGCATGCCGCTGCGTCGGCACGATCGGGCCTTGGCGTCAACGTCACCATCGCGCCGAATGCCGCCGCCGGCAGCAGAGAAATGGGCGGCTGGAATTTCGTGGAGCCCAGACCCTGTGCCCACCAATCGACCAGCATCAGGGCGACCAACGGCGGTGTCGCAAGGATCAGCAGCAGGCTCAGCGTGCGCATCGATCCACTGATCCGCAGCCAGTTCCTGCGCAGTTTGGGGATGGTGAGCAGCCAAAACGCCACGGCGCCGAAGCCCGAGACGATGAGCAGGATTTCAACCGGCGCGCGCGGATCGGGATGCATGCGATGGACCCCGCCACGCGGCGGGGCGCGGCGCATGGGCGGGCAGGCTACCGCGCGTAACGCTGCGCGCGCAAATTCAGCGGCTATCGGTCGGCGGCTACAAATTGGAGCTTGCGGATGCAGCAGCGGTGGCCTTGCGCCGCTGCTGCGATGGCGCGCGCGGTTTACTCGGCGCGCAGCTCGCGCCCTTCCTCGCGGTGGTGCGCGGTGAGTTTTTCCTTGTACTTGCGCAACTGCGCGACCAGCTTGTCCAGCAGTGTATCGATCGAGGCGTACATGTCGCCGTCGCTGGCCTCGGCGTGCAGGGTGCGACCGGATACAGCCAGCGTGGCCTCGGCGCGGTGCACAAGTTTTTCCACGGACAGGACGACGGCGAGCGAGGTGACGTTGTCGAAGTACTTGTCCAGCTTGTTCAGCCGGTTTTGCACATGGTCGCGTAACGCCTGGGTAATTTCGATCTGATGGCCGCTGATCTGGATTTGCATGGTGCTCTCCGTGGTGTCGTGATGATCGGGCGCAAACCGCTGCGGCGCGCCCCGGCGCTCGGCGGGGTGGCCGGAAACCGATACGCTCTGCGGCTTCTCGTGCCGTGACGCGATACCAGTTGTGTCGGTGCCACGAATGATGTGTGGGGATGCTCCTTGCCGGTTCAACCGGCGCGTTGTCGCTCGGACGAGCTGGGAATGCGCAAGGCCTCGCGGTATTTCGCCACGGTGCGCCGCGCGACCTGAATCCCGCGTTGGTTCAGCTCCGTGGCCAGCGCCTGATCGGACAGCGGCCGGCGCGGGTTTTCATCGCCGACCAGCTTGCGGATCAGCGCCTGCACGGCGGTGGCGGAGGCCGCGCCGCCATCGTCGGTGGATACACCGCTGGAAAAGAAATACTTGAACTCGAAGGTGCCGCGCGGCGTGTGCAGATATTTGCGCGTGGTCACCCGCGAGATGGTGGATTCGTGCATGCCGACTTCCTCGGCGATCTCGCGCAGCACTAGCGGGCGCATGGCCTCGGGGCCGAAGTCGAGGAACGCGCTTTGCTGGCGCACGATGGCCTCGGCCACGCGCAGCAAGGTGTCGGCGCGCGCCTGCAGGCTCTTGATCAGCCAGCGTGCTTCCTGCAACTGGCCCTTGAGGTAGGCCGCGTCCTCGCGCCGCGCGCGCGCGATCAGCCCGCAGTAGTGGCGATTGAGGCCGAGCTTGGGCTGGTTGCCGGAGGCCAGACGCACGCGCCAGCGGCCGTGCTCGCGCAGCACGTAGGCATCGGGCGCGACGTATTCCACCGCGGGCGCGCCCAGTGCCGCGCCGGGGCGCGGATCGAGCGTGCGGATCAGCGCCGCGGCCGCGGCCACGGTTTCGGGCGGCGCCTGCAGGCTGCGCGCGATGCGCGCGAAATCGCGCTTGGCCAGCGTCTCCAGATGCTCCGCGATCATGGCTTGCGCCAGGTGCAGGTGTTCGGTATCCGGCGCCAGCCCGCGCAGTTGCGCGCTGAGGCATTCGCGCAGGTCGAGGCTGGCGACGCCCGAGGGATCAAGCTGCTGCAAGCGATGGCGCACGGCTTCGATTTCGTCGAGGCCAACCGTCGGCTCGCGCAGCGCGGCCTGCACGGATGCAAGGCCTTCACGCAGGTAGCCGTCCTCGTCCACGGCGTCGATCAGCGCCAGCGCGATGGCGCGATCACGCGGTGACAGGTTCAGCAGGTTCACCTGGTGCAGCAAGTGCTCGTGCAAACTGACTGGCGCGGCGTCTTGCGCCTCGAAGCCGTCGTCGTCGTGGCTGGCGCCGTTGCCGTAGGACGTGGCGCCGAATTCCTCACCGTCCCAGACGTCAGTGCCGCGGTCATCGCCGCGGTCATCGCCGCGTTCGTCGCGGCGTTCATCGGCGCCACGATCATCCTGACCAGCGCCATCGCCACGCGTTTCGCCAAATTCGACATTGTCGGTGGTATTGGCGGCAGGCGCAGCGACCTCGGTGGCCGCGACGTCGGTGGCGTCCAGCTCGGACTCGGGCACGCCATCACCGTCCAGTTCAAGCAGTGGGTTGGACTCCGCCAGCTCGCGCAGTTCGGTTTCCAGTTCCAGCCGCGAGAGCTGCAACAGGCGGATGGCCTGCTGCAGTTGCGGCGTGAGGGTGAGCTGCTGGTGGAGCCGCAGCTGCAGGCCTGGCTTCATGCGTGCCTTCTGCGTGTGAGTCCCGCCTGCATCCTAGCGCCCGCGACGCACGCCAGCCAGCGCTGCGCCGCGCGCGGCTTGTCGCGATGGGTTTGCGGAATTGCGCAGACCACGGCTGGCTGGATGTCGGCCTGGGATGGGTACGCTGCGCCGCGCCCCACCTCAGAGCCTGAATTCGTTGCCCAGATATACCTGACGCACTTGCGCGTCGGCAAGAATGTGCTGCGGCGAGCCGCGCGCGAGCACGCTGCCCTCGTTGAGGATGTAGGCGTGGTCGCAGATGCCCAGGGTTTCACGCACGTTGTGATCGGTGATCAGCACGCCGATGCCGCGTTCCTTCAAGTGACGCACGATGCGCTGGATTTCGCCGACCGAGATCGGGTCGACGCCGGCGAAGGGTTCATCCAGCAGCATGTAGCGCGGCTGCGCGGCCAGCGCGCGCGCGATCTCCACGCGCCGGCGCTCGCCGCCGGACAGGCTCTGGCCTTGTTGCCCGGCGAGGTGCGCGATCTTGAGTTCATCCAGCAGCGCTTCCAGCATCTGCTGGCGCTGCGTGCGATTCATGTCCTCGCGCAGTTCGAGCACGGCGAGGATGTTCTCGGCCACGTTCAGGCGCCGGAACACCGACGGTTCCTGCGGCAGGTAGCCGATGCCGAGGCGTGCGCGCGCGTGCATGGGCAGGCCGGTGATGTCGCGTTCGTCCAGACGGATCGTTCCGGCGTCAGCCTGCACCAGCCCGACGATCATGTAGAAGCACGTGGTCTTGCCGGCGCCGTTGGGACCGAGCAGCCCGACTACCTCACCTTGCTGCAACTCGAAATCGAAATCGCGCACCACAGCGCGACCGCGGAAGCGCTTTTGCAGACCTCGCGCGCTGAGCATCAGGGTTGGCCGCCGCTGCCGGCATGCGCGGGTTGTGCGGCGGGCGATGCGAGCGTAGTCGGCTTGGCTGGTTTGGCCGGCTTGGGCGCGACGATCTTGTCATGCGGCTGGAAGATCAGATGCACTTGGCCGCCGCTACCGCCTTCGCCCTGCATCGCGCCGGTACTGGTGTTGTACACCAGCCGGGCGCCGCTGTAGCTGCCGCGGCCGGGCTGGTCAACGTGCGCATCGCCGATCAGGATGGCGGTATCGGTGGCGGGCGAGTAGTCGATGGTGCTGGCCGTGGAGTGCATTTCGCCGCCGCCGTCGAGCTGCTGCGAAAGCCGCGCCGGGCTGCCTTTCAGCACCACGCGCGTGACCTTGTTGTTGACGTCGGTGTACACGGTGCCCTTGAGTGCGACGCCCTTCAGCGTGCCTTGCTGCAGCGTGACATTGCCCAGCAGCGTGGTGATGTGCTGATTCTGTTCGGCCTTGAAGCTATTGCTGTTGACCAGCAGCGGTTGCTGGCGATCCGACTTCAGCGCCTGCGCCGCAGGGGCCAGCAACAGCGCGAGCAGGGTCAGCGCGGGCAGCAGCGCGCGCCGATCAAGGCGCAGGGTGCGTCGCGGGCAGGAAGGTGCCGTGTGCGTCATCGAGCAGCTCCAGGGTGCGGGTGGCGGTGTTGGCGCGAAAGCCGATACCTACGAGTGTAGCGTTGGGCTGCTGAATCTCGGTGCGCGCGGCGCTGGCCAGTCGGTGCTCGCGTGGCCAGGCGGTGATGTTCTGACTGGTGATGGTGCTGGGCGGGCCGCCGCCGGTGGCCGGTTGCAGCATGTGCACATCGCCCAGCAGCTTCAGCTCGGTGCCCTGCGCATTGACCCAGCCGAAGCGCGAGTGGCCTTGCCAGGCCGGGCCGTTGTTTTGCGGCAGGATGAAGCGCGGCGCGTTGATGTACAGCGCGTCGTCACCGTTGCGGCGGTCGAGTTGCGGCGCCTGCAGGAACAGCGCCGGACGACCATCGTCACCCAGCGCGGTGAGGTGGAAATCATGCAGGGTATAAGACGAGCGCGGCGGCCCGGCGAAGGTGCTGGGCGGCGGCGGCGGGGTCAGCCACCACAGTGCGAGCTGGGTCAACGCCGCCGCCACGCCCAGCACGAACAGCGCCAGCAGCATGCGTCGGCTCATTGCCAGCGCGCCTGTTCGACGGCGCTCAGGTCATGCGCGAGCAGCAGCAAGTCGCAAACCTCGCGCACCGCGCCCGCGCCGCCGCGCCGTTGCGTGTGCCAGTGCGCCGCGGCCGCGGCCCACGGATGCGCGTTGGCCACCGCGACCGCCAGCCCGGCGCTGCGCATCGCGGCGATGTCGGGCAGATCGTCGCCGACCATGGCGCAGGCGCTCAGCGGCAGGCTCAGCGCGCTGGCGATTTCACTCAGGCAGGCGCGCTTGTCCTCGCGTCCCTGATACAGATGCACGATGCCCAGTTCGCGCGCGCGCAGGGCCAGCGCGTGGCTGACGCGCGCGGTGATGATGGCCACCGCGATGCCATGGTGCTGCAGCAGTTTCAGTCCGAGTCCGTCGCGCACGTGAAACACCTTCAGCTCGCGCCCGTCCTCGGCGTACCACAGGCGCCCATCGGTGAGCGTGCCGTCCACGTCCAGGACCAGCAGGCGCACTTGGCGCGCGCGCGCCAGCACGGTGTCGGGGATGGCTGCGCCCACTTCAGACCACCTTGGCGCGCAGCAGATCGAGAAAACTCACCGCGCCGACCAGACGCTCGCCATCGACCACCAGCAGCCCCTGGATCTTGTGCGTTTCCATCAGTTGCGCGGCCTCGCCGGCGAGGCGTTGCGGCGCGATGGTGCGCGGCGCGCGCGTCATGAGCTGCGCCAGCGGCGTGCTGCGCAGATCCACGGTGTGATTGTCCAGCGCGCGACGTAGATCACCGTCGGTGAACACGCCGAGCAGGTGTCTGCGCTCATCGACGATGGCGGTCATGCCCAGACCCTTGCGGCTCATTTCGGTCAGCGCATCGTTGAGGCTGGCCTCGACGCGCACCGCGGGTACCGCGGCATCGCGGTGCATGACATCCTCGATGCGCAGCAGCAGGCGCCGGCCGAGGCTGCCGGCCGGGTGCGAGTAGGCGAAGTCCTCGGCGGTGAAGCCGCGCGCTTCCAACAGCGCGATCGCCAGTGCATCACCCAGCGCCAGCGCCGCCGTAGTGCTGGCGGTGGGCGCGAGGCCCAGCGGACAGGCCTCGGCCGGGACGCTGACATCCATATGCACACTGGCCTGACGCGCCAGCGTCGAGTTCGGCTTGCCGGTCATGGCCAGCAGCGGAATGCCCTGCCGCTGCAGCAGCGGCATGATGATGAGCAATTCCTCGGTCTCACCCGAGTAGGACAGTGCCAGCAACACGTCGCTGGCGGTGATCATGCCGAGGTCGCCATGGCTGGCCTCGCCCGGATGCACGAAGAACGCCGGCGTGCCGGTGGAGGCCAGGGTCGCGGCGATCTTGCGCGCGATGTGTCCGGACTTGCCCATGCCGCTGAGCACCACGCGCCCATGCGCGCCGAGAATGATGCGACAGGTGGCGGCGAAGGCGGCATCGACGCGCGGCGCCAAGGCGTGCAGCGCGCTGGCCTCGGTGAGGATCACGCGCCGCGCGCTGGCGATCAGCGCGGCGTCATCGGTTGCATGGGCGTGCGATTTCGCAGACACGGGCGAGTCCGTAGACGTGGGGCGGCGGTATCGGGCGCGAACGCGATCCGCTACCATGTACCGCTTGCATTCTAACCCTTCGCGCGCGCGCGGCCGCTGCCCGACGCTGGCCTCATTCCCATGCACCCCGAGCAGATTCAGACACTGATCGAGCAAGGCCTGCCCGGCGCGCGCGCCGAGGTCATCGGCCCGGATGGCGTGCACTTCGAGGCGCGCGTGGTCTGCGCCGCGTTCGCCGGCAAGCTGCCGCTGGCCCGCCACCGCATGGTCTACGCCACGTTGGGCGAGCTGATGGGCGGTGCCATTCATGCGCTGAGCCTGAAAACCCTTACCCCCGAGGAGGCTGCGCGTGCTTGAGCGAGACGCACGCGCATGCGTAGCGGGAACGCGCATTATCGCCAGCCTGGAGCACTGAGATCCATGGCGAAAATCGTGATCAGCGGGGGCTCGCCCCTGCACGGCGAAGTCCGCGTGTCCGGCGCCAAGAACGCCGTGCTGCCGATCCTCGCGGCCACGCTGCTGGCGGATGGCCCGGTGGTGATCGGCAACGTGCCACATCTGCACGATGTCACTACGACCATGGAATTGCTCGGTCAGATGGGCGTGCAACTGGTGGTGGACGAGCACATGCGCATCCATGCCGATCCACGTGGCGCGACCAATTTTTTCGCGCCCTATGATCTGGTCAAAACCATGCGCGCCTCGATCCTGGTGCTGGGGCCGCTGGTGGCGCGCTTCGGTCAAGCCGAGGTTTCGCTGCCGGGCGGCTGCGCCATCGGTTCGCGTCCGGTTGATCAGCATCTGCGCGGATTGGAGGCGTTGGGCGCCGAGGTCACGGTGGAAAACGGCTATATCAAGGCGCGCGCCAAGCGCCTGCGTGGTGCGCGCATCGTCATGGATGTGGTCACCGTGACCGGTACCGAAAACATCATGATGGCGGCGGTGCTAGCGCAGGGCACCACGATCATCGACAACGCCGCGCAGGAGCCCGAGGTGGTCGACCTTGCGCATTGCCTCAACGCCATGGGTGCGCGCATCGAAGGCGCGGGCACCTCGACACTGGTGATCGAGGGCGTCGAGCGTCTGCACGGCGCCGAGTACAACGTGTTGCCGGATCGCATCGAGACCGGCACGTTTCTGGTGGCCGGCGCGATCAGCGGCGGCAAGGTGCTGGCCAAGCGCGCGCGCCCGAACACGCTGGACGCGGTGCTGGCCAAGCTCGAGGACGCCGGCGCCGACATCAGCACCGGCGCGGACTGGATCAGCCTCGACATGCATGGCCAGCGCCCGCGCGCGGTCAACATCACCACCGCGCCCTACCCGGCGTTTCCCACCGACATGCAGGCACAGTTCACCGCGCTCAACTGCGTGGCCGAGGGCGTCGGCGTGATCACCGAGACGGTGTTCGAGAACCGCTTCATGCACGTGCAGGAACTGCAGCGCCTGGGTGCCGACATCCGCATGGAAGGCAACGCGGTCGTCATCCAGGGTGTGCCGAGCATGAGCGGCGCGCCGGTGATGGCCACCGATCTGCGCGCTTCGGCCTCGCTGGTGCTGGCCGGGCTGGTGGCGCAGGGCGATACCACGGTCGATCGCATTTATCACATCGACCGCGGCTACGAGTGCATCGAGGAAAAACTCGCCGGCCTCGGCGCGCATATCCGGCGCCTGCCGGGCTGACACCGAGCCGGCGCGTACCGTGCGCTACTGCGGCGCGTGCTCCAGCTCCAGCAGATAGACGGTGCCCTTGCCATCGCGCTGCTCCATGCGCACCGGCGCCAGCAGCGGCGGCGCGAACCACGCGCGCAAGCCGTTGTCGGCATCGCTGCGCTGCACCGCATACGCTTGATAAGCGCCGGCTGGCACCCGCACCGCCACCGGCGCGGTGGCGATGGCGTAGTGCTGCTGCGAAACGCGATCGGGCATGGCTACCGGCAACACCACTGTGCCGCGTGCGCCAGCAGCCACATGCAGCGCCAGCATCAGCACCGCCAGATTGCGATCGACCGTGCCCGGCACGGCTGCGTAGTGCTGCTGCGAGCGTCCGTTGCGCACGGTGATCAGGCGGCTGGACCAATCGAAAGCGGTGCTGCGCGTGATCGACTTGAACGCGCTCTGCATGTGGTAGCGATAGCCCAGATCCTGCACGGCGTCATCGTGCCAACGGAAGCGCGAGGACTCGCTGACATCCAGTCCGAGCAGCGCGGCCAGTCCGGCGCTGCCGCGCGTGACGTTGCTGAACACGTACTCGCCGCTGCTGGCGTGGCTGAGGCTGAGCGTGGCCTGGCCGATGGCGTCGCCGTCACGCAGCACGCGGTATTGCGCGCTGAAGGGTGCCGGCGCAGCGGCCTGCGCGATGACCGCCAGCGGCGCCAGTGCGAGCGCCAGCAGCAGCGCCAGCAGTCGTGATGCGGGGGTTTTCAGCAAGTGCATGGTGGTTCATCCGGCAAAGTGGGGCGAGCTTGCCGCGCGCTGGCTGAATCCGCGCTCAAGCAAGGCTGACATCGTCCTGCAGTTGCAGCGGTGCGTGCAGGATCTGGCCAGCGCACAGGATCGCCGTGCCCTGCATGCGACAGCGCCCGCTGGCCACCGCCGTCACTGCGGCCACCAGCAGGTGGTGCTCCAGCGGCAGCAGGCGCGCGGCCAGACTGTGCGGCGTGTCCGCTGCGGACACGGGCATGCGCACCTGCGCCAGCACCGGGCCGCCGTCGAGCTCGGCGGTGACGAAATGCACGCTGGCGCCGTGCTCGACATCGCCGGCATCGAGCACGCGCTGATGCGTATCCAGCCCCGGATACTTCGGCAGCAGGGATGGGTGGATGTTGAGCATGCGTCCCAGCCACGGCGTGACGGCAGCGGCATCGAGGCGGCGCATGAAGCCGGCCAGCACGATCAGATCGGGCTGCGCGGCGGCCACCGCGGCCATGAAGGCGCGGTCCCAGGCGGCGCGGTCGCCACTGCCGCGGCTCTCGCTGGCATGGGTGGCGATGCCGGCGGCGCGCGCACGGGCCAGTGCCGGGGCGTGCGGGCGATTGCTGGCGACCAGCGCGATCTCGGCGTGCAACTGACCGGCAGCGATGGCCGCGCGCAGCGCATCGAAATTGCTACCGCGGCCGGACACCAGCACCGCGAGACGCGCCGTGCCTGGCGTGCGCGGCACGTGGCTCACCGGCGCGCGATATGCACGCGCGGCTGTCCGGCGCGCGCGGGCACGACTTCGCCAATGCTCCAGTGCGCAAGTCCGGTGCGCGTCAGCCATGCGCGGGCGGCTGCGACCTGCGTCGCATCCACCAGCAGCACGAAACCGATCCCGCAGTTGAAGGTGCGCCACAGCTCCGTATCGCTGAGCTGCCCGGTTTCGGCCAGCCATGTGAATAGCGGCGGCAGCGGCCAGGCGCTGGCGTCGATGTCCAGCGCCAGCGCATCGGGCACCACGCGGATGATGTTTTCGCTGAGGCCGCCGCCGGTGATGTGCGCCATGGCATGCGGCGGCAGCTCGGCCAGCAGTCGCAACATGGGCTTGACGTAAATCGCGGTGGGTGCCAGCAGCGCGTCGGCCAGGCTCACGCCGCCCAGATCCAGCGTCCACGGTTTGCCGGCGCGTTCAAGAATGCGCCGGATCAGCGAAAAGCCATTGGCGTGCGCGCCGCTGGCGGCGATGCCGATCAACACGTCGCCGGCGCGCACGCGGCTGCCGTCGAGTAGCGCGCTCTTTTCCACCGCGCCGACGCAAAAGCCAGCCAGGTCGTACTCGCCGGCCGCGTACATGTCCGGCATCTCCGCGGTTTCGCCACCGACCAGCGCGCAGCCGGCCTGCTCGCAGCCGCGCGCGATACCGGCGATGACGCGCTCGGCCACATCCACATCGAGTTTGCCGGTGGCGAAGTAATCCAGAAAAAACAGCGGTTCGGCGCCCTGCACCAGCACGTCATTGACGCACATCGCCACCAGGTCGATGCCGATGCCGTCGTGGCGGCCCAGCTCCTGTGCCAGCTTCAGCTTGGTGCCGACGCCATCGGTGCCGGACACCAGCACCGGCTCGCGCCAGCGGTTGCCCAGCTCGAATAACGCGCCAAACCCGCCCAGACCGCCCAGCACTCCGGCGCGCAGGGTGCGCGCCACGTGCGGCTTGATGCGCTCGACCAGCGCCGCGCCGGCGTCGATGTCCACGCCGGCGGCGCGATAAGTGAGGCGGTCAGGCTCGGAACTCATGATGATCCTGGAGGCGCGGGCAGGGGGAAAATCAGCGCGTCATGATAGCAGCGGCTTTGCGCATGTTCGCGGCTTGCATTGGACGTCGCCGCCGCGATTGGGCAGACTGCCGAGGCTTTGTCCGCTGTGTACGGAGGCGCCATGCGCGCGATGTGGTTGGTTGTGCTGCTGTTGGTTTGCGTCGCATGTGGCGGCGTGGCGCGCGCGTCCGACGCGCTGTATCACGCCACCGTGCCGGTGGCCGACACCACCAGCGCGACGCGCAATCAGGCCATCGTGCGGGCCGCGGCCGCGGTGCTGGCACAGCTCAGCGGCAATCCGCGGATCATGGCGCTGCCAGATGTGGCCGCGGCGCTGAGCGACGCTCCGGCGCTGGTCAATGATTACCGCTACACGCGAGGCCCCGCAGGTGCGCTGATGCTGGAGGTAGGCTTCGATCCGCAGGCCTTGCTAGGTCTGGCGCGGCAATTGGCGCTGCCGATCTGGCCGGCGCCGCGTCCGCCGGTGCTGGCCGAGATCAGCATCAACGGGCAGGCACTGGACGCCGCCACGGTCGCGCCGCTGCTGGCGGCAGGCGCCGCGCGTGGCATCGAGTTCGTGCTGCCGCGGGCGGGTGCGCCGGCGGCCACAGCGCTGCTGGCCGCGGATCCGGCGGCCCTCGATGCGCTGGCGCGCCAGTACCGGACTGGTCTCGCGCTGATCGGCAACATCACGCCCAGCGGCGGCAGATGGACCCTGGTCATGGGCGCTGCCAGCAAGACCTGGCAGGCGCCGCCCGGCAACATGGCGGACGTGCTCGTTGCGGCCGGCAACACTGCCGCGGATCGTCTGCTGGCGCGCTTCGCGGCCGCGCCCGGCGTGGCGTCCGGTGCGCCCGAACACCTGTGGGTAGGCCACCTGCGCGACGCCAAGGACTACGCTGCGCTGATGGCGCTGCTGCGCCGCGATCCGCGCATCCGCGAGGCACTGCCGATGCAGGCTTCCGGCAACAGCCTGATGCTGGCGTTGCGGCTGGATGCGCCGCTGACCACGGTCGCCGCTGACCTGGCCGCCAGCGGGCATCTGGTGAACGCCGCGGCGCAGCCCGGCGCCGATGTGACCCTGGACTGGGTGCGCTGAGGCCGCCCATGCAGCGTGCTGACGCCTCGCCCATGGCCGCCACGCGCTGGCGCCACCTGCCCAATCTGCTGAGCGTGCTGCGCTTGCTGCTGGCGCTGCCGGTGGCGTTGGCGATCGGCTACCGCGATTACCCCACGGCACTGGTGCTGGCGGCGCTGGCGGCGCTGTCCGACGCCATGGACGGGTTTCTGGCGCGACGCTTCCACTGGCAGAGCCAGTTCGGTGCGGCGCTGGATCCGCTGGCCGACAAGTTGCTGCTGGTTGGCTGTTTCATCGCACTGACCTATGTCGGCGTGGTGTCGCTGGAGCTGACCCTGCTGGTGCTGGCGCGCGACGTGGTGATCGTCACCGGTGCAGTGGCCTGGCGTGTGCTGCTGGGGCCGCTGACGCCGCGCCCGAGTCTGCTGTCCAAGCTCAACACGTTGGCGCAGATCACCTACGTGCTGGCGGTGCTGCTGACCCTGGCCTGGTCGCAGGCGGCGCTGCCGCTGCGCGGGCCGGCGTGGGCGGTGGGTGCGCTGACCGTGGCCAGTGGCATCGATTACGTACTGCGCTGGGGCGCGCGCGCGCGCCGCACCTGGCGCAACAAGGAGCGACGCTGATGCGTCCGGAAGCCCTGTACCGGCTGCAACTGATCCTGCTGGCCGCGGTCATCGGCTATCTGCTGTGGCTGCTGGAGCCGGTGCTGACGCCGTTCGCGCTGGCGGCGCTGCTGGCCTATATCGCCGATCCACTGGCTGACCGCCTGCAGCGCCACATGTCGCGCACGCTGGCGGTGACGCTGGTGTTCGCGGTGTTCAGCCTCGCGCTACTGGCCTTGTTGGCGCTGCTGGTGCCGCTGCTGGAGTATCAGTTCGCGCGCGCGGTGGCGGCACTGCCCGCCGCACTGGTGTGGTTCCGCGACAGCGCCGCGCCGTGGCTGCAGCAACACTTGCACCTGGCACCGAAAACCTTCGATCCGCAGCACGTCATCAGCCTGCTGCAGCAACATTGGCAGCAGGCCGGCGGCTTCGCCGCCACGCTGCTCGGTCCCGTCACGCGCTCGGGTCTGGTGTTGCTCGAATGGGCCACCGATCTGGTGCTGGTGCCGGTGGTGTTCTTTTATCTGCTGCGCGATTGGGACACGCTGGTGGCGCGCGTGCACGAGCTGCTGCCGCGCACCCTGGAGCCGACGCTGACGCGCCTCGCGCGCGAATCCGAAGCGGTGCTGGGCGCGTTCTTCAAGGGCCAGTTGCTGGTGATGCTGGGGCTGGGTATTTACTACGCGCTGGGCCTGAGCCTGGTGGCGCAACTGAGCCTGGGGCCATTGATCGGCCTGCTGGCCGGGCTGGTCAGCTTCGTGCCGTACCTGGGCTTCATCACCGGACTGATCGTGGCGCTGATCGCGGGCGCGGTGCAGTACGGTGACTGGCTGCATATCGTGCTGGTGCTGGTGGTGTTCGGCGTCGGCCAACCGCTGGAGGGTTACGTGCTGGTGCCGCGCATGGTCGGCAACAAGATCGGCTTGCATCCGGTGGCGGTGATGTTCGCGGTGCTGGCTGGCGCCCAGTTGTTCGGTTTCTTCGGCGTG
Source organism: Metallibacterium sp. (assembly GCF_054637675.1). Classification (NCBI taxonomy): domain Bacteria; kingdom Pseudomonadati; phylum Pseudomonadota; class Gammaproteobacteria; order Lysobacterales; family Rhodanobacteraceae; genus Metallibacterium; species Metallibacterium sp. The sequence continues at coordinate 138,256 of NZ_JBTSRB010000001.1, read as the reverse complement.
CTGATGGCATTGCCGGCGGCGGCGGTGGCGGTGGTGCTGCTGCGCTACGCGCACGAGCACTACCTCGCCAGCGCGCTGTACACGCGGCAGGAGGCTGCGCCCCACGCAGGCGGCAAGCCCGTGCCGGATGCGAACGCGCCCGCTGCGGGCAAGCCCGGAACCGACCCGCATGAAACCGACTGAGGCGCGACAAATGCCGCTGGCGCTGCGCTGGCCGCCGCGTCAGCGCTTCGAGCATTTCCGCTGCGCCGCCGGCGACGCCCCTACCCTGGCCGCGGTGCAGGCGCTGGCCGCCGCGCCATCGGCACCGTGGGTGCTGTTCAGCGGTCCGCCCGGCAGCGGCAAGACGCACCTGTTGATCGCCGCCTGCCAGGCCGCGCAGGCGGCCGGGCGCCGCGCGCAGTACCTCAATGCCGCGCGCATGCTGGCCGATGTCAATGCGCTGCGCGCGCTCGGTGGTGCCGAGCTGCTGGCGCTGGACGACGTACACGCCCTGGCGGGTAATCGCGATGCCGAGCACGCGCTGTTCGATCTGTACAACCGCCTGCGCGCCGAGCAGGCCAGCCTGCTACTGGCTGCGGCCCAGCCGCTGCCGGCGCTGGCGCTGGGCTTGGCGGATCTGCGTTCGCGTCTGGGCGCTTGCGTGCAGTCAACACTGAGCGCGCTGGACGAAACCGCGCGCCGCGCGCTGATGCAGGAATGGGCCAGCGCGCGCGGTTTGCAAGTGGAGCCGGCGGTGCTCGACTGGCTGTTCGCGCGCGCGGCACGTGATCTCGGCAGTCTGCACGCCTTGTTCGAGCGCATGGACCGCGCCGCGCTGGCCGAGCGCCGACGCATCACCATCCCGTTCCTGCGCGCGCTGCTGGCCGAGCGCGACTGAGGCGCTCGACTGCAGCCAGCGCGCGCGCTCGAGCCACCAATGCAACCCGCCGCACGGCATCAGCGTGAACACGATCAGCGCGGGATAGGCCCAGGGCTGGTCGAGTTCGGGCATGTGGCGGAAGTTCATGCCAAACTGCTAGCCGGTGAGCAGGATTCTGGCTGAGGCGCGTTCAGCGCGCCGCGCGCGGCCGCCACAGTGTCCACGCCACGGCCAGATTCAGCGGCAGCGCGAACAGTATCCAGTGCAAATTGGCTTGCACCATCCACGGCGCGAGCCTGGTCAGCAACCCCAGCACACTGAGCGCGGCCAGCAGCAGCGCCAGATAGCATGTCCAGCGCCGCGGTGCGCGGCGCGTGCCGATGCCGCGCAGCAGCGGCCACAGCAACAGCAGCAGCGCTGGGTCGAACTGCAGCAGGTTTGCGTTGGCCCACGCCGCGCGGTGCGCGGTCAGCGTCCACAGCGCCAGCATCAGCACACCCGCCATGCCGCCGAGCAGCGCATAGAGGCCAGCGGCGCTGGCGCCCGCCCAGCGCGCCACAGCACCAGCACGTGCACGCGCGCCCCACAGCAGCAGCGCCGCCCATGCCGCGCCGATGCCCAGCAGCGGCCAGCGCAGCGCCGGCGGCGCCGGCGGCGGCGCGGAAACGTCGCCGGCGTAGATCAGGCGCGAGGAAGTCACCAGCGGCTGCGTGCCGCCGTGGCCATCGGGCACGCGCACACGTTGCAGCAGATCGGACAGGGTCGCCGGCAGAAAACTGTCCTGCCATAGCGTCAGCGGCCGGTCGGCGCGCGGGCCGAGCCCGAGATCCACCAGCAGCATCAGCGGCAGATCGTGCGCCAGCATGCGCTCGGACTGGCTGCGAAACGTGCGCCCGGTGGCCGGTTGCTGTGTCTGCGCCTGGATCGCTCCGCCCAGCGCGCGATTGAGCGCGTCGCGCACGCGCGTCGCGCAGTTGTCGTCGAAGTAGTCGTAGCGGTACTTGCGATGCTGCGGCAGATCATTCCACAGCAGGAAATCGCGCAGCGCCGAAGCCTGCGCCGGGGTGAAGGCGAGTTTCTCGATGCGCACCGCGCGCCCGGCGTCGATGTAGCTGGTGACCTCGGGGCCGGCGTACTCGGCGTCCATGCTGTACAGCATGTGGCCGCGGATGAACTTGAGGAAGAAGTCGTGCGTGTCGAAATCGAATACGCCGTAGTTGAAGCTGATCGCCTCGCCGCTGCGGGTGTCGCGCAGGATGATGGCGACGTGGCCGAAGCGCTCCCAGTACACGCGCCCGGGGCCGTAAGTGACGAGTTCGACTTGCAGATCGCGCCCCGACGCGCTGCTGATGCCGGCGCGCGCCAGCGGCGCCAGCGCGAGCAGCAGCACCAGCATGAGCAGACGCCGCAGCGGCTTCATGCCGGGCGCGTCACGCGCACCTGCAACACGCGCCGGTCGTCGGCGGCGGTGATGCGGAAGGTGTGGCCATCGAGCACGGTTTCCTCGTCGCGCTCCGGCAGGTGGCCGATGGCGTCGGTGACCAGGCCGCCGACGGTATCGAAATCCTCGTCGGAGAACTGCGTGCCGAAATGTTCGTTGAAGTCCTCGATCGGGGTCAGCGCGTCGACCAGAAAACTGCCGTCGGGCTGTGCCTGGATTTGCGGAGCCTCCTCGGCGTCGTGCTCGTCGTCGATCTCGCCGACGATTTGCTCAAGCACGTCCTCGATGGTGATCAGCCCGGCCACGCCGCCGTATTCATCGACCACCACGGCCATGTGGTTGCGGGTCAGACGAAACTCGCCCAGCAGCACGTTGAGGTGCATCGACTCGGGGATCAACGCGGCCGGGCGCAGCAGGCTGGACAGCGAGAAATCGACGCTGCGATCGTGAAAACGCAGCAAATCCTTGGCCAGCAGCACGCCAAGAATCTCGTCCTTGTCCTCGCCGTGCACCGGAAAGCGCGAGTGGCCGGACTCGGTGACCGTGGCCAGCACCTGCGCGAAGCTGGCGTCGGCCGGGATCATCACCATTTGCGCGCGTGGCACCATGGCATCGGCCACGCGCAGGCCGCTGACTTCCAGCGCGCCCTCGACCATGGCCAGGGTGTCACGCGTGATCAAACCGTTGCTGGCCGCGAGGCGTAGTTCTTCGAGCAGATCGGCCTGGTTGCGCGGCTCGCCCGCGAGCATCTGGCCCAGCCGGCCCCAGAAAGAGCGCCGCACCGGACCGCTGGTACTCGGACCTTCGTTCATTGCCTGTGTGTACCACGCCCACGCGGGGCAGGACGCAGAAGGATAGCGGAAAACCGCGCGTCGGCGCCATGCGCGCTCAGCGCGGCCGGTATGGATCGGGAATGCCGAGCCCGGCCAGCGCGGCGGTTTCCAGTGTTTCCATGCGCGCGGCCTGGCGCGGCCGCAGGTGGTCGTGGCCGAGCAGATGCAGCACGCCGTGGATGCTCAGATGCGCGTAGTGTGCGGCCAGCGGCTTGCCCTGTTCGCGCGCCTCGCGTGCCAGCACCGGGGCGCACAACACCAGATCGCCGAGCAGCGGCAGATCGACGCCCGCAGGCAGCTCAGCCGGGAACGACAGCACGTTGGTGGCGTAATCGCGGCCGCGATAGCGCCGATTCAGCGCGCGGCCCTCGCGCGCGCCGACCAGGCGCAGCGACAGCTCGGCCGGAGCGCGATGCGCCGCGATCGCCAGCGCCGCCGCGACCCAGCGCCGGAACGACACCGCTGCCGGCAGGCCGCGGCGCGGCGCGGCGTAGCCAAGGTGCAGCGTGAGTGCCGGGACCCGGGCATTGCGTTGGGGTGCAGGTGTGCGCGCAATCGTGCGAGGAATGCCTGGCGCCATCGTGCGTCAGTCCACAGCGCGGGCTGCCAGCGTGCCGGTATCGCCCTCGGCGCGCTGACGCTGCTGTGGCCGGGTCCCGGGTCCTGGGTCCCCGGTCCCGGCTTCGAGTTCCTCCACCGCCGCATACGCCCGCACGATGCGCGCCACCACCGGGTGCCGCACCACGTCGCGCGCGCTGAAGAAGGTGAAGCTCACGCCTTCGACATCACGCAGCACCTCGACCACGTGGCGCAGGCCGGAGCGCACGCTGCGCGGCAGGTCCACCTGGGTGACGTCGCCGGTGATCACCGCCACCGAGCCGAAACCGATGCGCGTGAGGAACATCTTCATCTGCTCGACGGTGGTGTTCTGCGCCTCGTCGAGGATCACGCAGGAATCGTTGAGCGTGCGCCCACGCATGTACGCCAGCGGCGCGATCTCGATGACGTTGCGCTCGATGAGTTTGGCGACCTTCTCGAAACCGAGCATTTCGTACAGCGCGTCGTACAGCGGACGCAAATACGGATCGACTTTCTGGCTGAGATCGCCGGGCAGGAAGCCCAGCTTCTCGCCGGCCTCGACCGCCGGGCGCGTGAGCACGATGCGCTGCACGCGGTTTTGCGCCAGCGCCTCGACCGCGCTGGCCACGGCGAGATAGGTTTTGCCGGTCCCGGCCGGGCCGATGCCGAAGTTGATGTCGTGGCGCGCGATGGCGTGCAGATAGCGCGCCTGGCTGGGCCCGCGCCCTCGGATCAGACCGCGCTTGACCTTGATCGCCACGTCCTGCGCCTGCTCGGCGAGGCTGGCGGCGTGCTCATCGAGACTGGCATCCTGCAAGCGCAGGTTGAGCTGATGCTCGTCCAGCGCCGCATCGGCGGTCTCGGCGTACAGACGCTTGATGAAGCGCTCGGCGGTCAGCGCCATCTCGGGCGCGCCGATCACGCGGAAGGCGCTGCCGCGGCTGGCGATCTCGATGCCGAGGCGCAGCTCGATCATGCGCAGGTGCGCGTCCAGCGGCCCGGCCAGATTGGCGAGGCGTTCGGCGTCGTCGGGTTCGAGCTGGAAATCGCGGGCAACGGTGGATACGGACATGCGCGCAAGCATAGCGCGTGAGCTTGTGCGTTTTGAGCATGCAAGGCGGGCACGCGCGCCGTGGCAACATTGCGCCATGCCTGCGTTCAACTCTGCGCGTGCCCCAGCCGCGCCACCCGCGCTCGAAGTGCGCGATATCGCCAAGCGCTACGCCGGGAAAACCGCGGTGCGCGGCATCTCGTTGCGCATCGAGGCGGGTGAAATCGTCGGCTTGCTCGGGCCCAACGGTGCCGGCAAGACCACCACGATCAACATGATCCTCGGCCTGCTCGCGCCCGACGCGGGACAAGTCATGATCGCCGGGCTGGATCTGGCGCGGCAGCGCGCGGCGGCGTTGGCGCTGGTCAACTTCCAGGCCAGCTACGCGCCGCTGCCGGGCAATCTGACGGTGCGCCAGAATCTGCTGTTTTTCGGGCGTCTGTACGCACTGCCAAGTGTGGCGCGGCGCGTGGACGAGCTGCTTGAATCCTTCAAGCTGACGGCGCTGGCGCGCACGCGTTGCGGTCTGCTGTCCAGCGGCGAGCAGGCGCGCGTGGCGCTGGCCAAGACCCTGCTCAATCGGCCGCGCCTGCTGCTGCTGGACGAGCCGACGTCCTCGCTCGATCCGGCCACCGCCGACGACTTGCGCCAGATGATCCGCGACCTGGCCGCGCGCAACGGCTGCGCGGTGCTGTGGACCTCGCACAACATGCTCGAGGTCGAGCAGGTATGCGACCGCGTGCTGCTGCTGGCGCGGGGTCGCGTGCTGTTGCAGGGCGATCCGCGGCGACTCGCCGCCGAGCATGGCGACGCCTCGCTGGAAGCCTTGTTCATCCGCATCGCGCGCGAGCCGCTGGCCAGCGGGGAGGGCGCATGAACCCACGCCGCGTCAGCGCCATCGTGCTGCGCCAGATCGACCTGATGCGCTCCAGCCCCACGCGCGTGGTGCCGCTGGTGGCCTGGGTGGCGATCGACATCGTGCTGTGGGGCTTCATCACCCGCTATCTGGGTTCATTGAGCGCGCACGGGCCGGATTTCACCCTGACCCTGCTGGGCGCGGTACTGCTGTGGGATTTCTTCGGTCGCATCATGCAGGGCGTAACCACGGCATTTTTCGAGGACGTGTGGTCGCGCAGTTTTCTCAACCTGTTCGCCAGTCCGATCAGCGTCAGCGAGTACGTGGCCGGTCTGGTGGCCACCAGCATCCTTACCAGCCTGATCAGCCTGCTGGTGATGCTGCTGCTGGCGCGTTTCGCCTTCGGCCTGTCGCTGCTGGCCTTCGGCCTGCCCGCGGCCGGATTTCTGGCGGTGCTGTTCCTGTTCGGCATCGCGTTGGGCATTTTCGCCAGCGCCGTGGTGCTGCGTCTGGGACCGGCCTCGGAGTGGCTGGTGTGGCCGATTCCGGCGCTGTTGTCGCCATTCGCGGCGGTATTTTATCCGTTGCATGTGCTGCCGCAGTGGATGCGGGCGGTGGCGCACGTGCTGCCGCCGGCTTATGTGTTCGAGGGGCTGCGCGCGCTGGCGGCGGGGCGCGGCGTCGAGCCGGGCACGCTGTTGCTGGCCGCGCTGCTGGCGCTGTTGCAGATCGCGCTGGCGCTGGGATTTTTCGTGCGCGTGTTTCGTGGCGCGATCCGCAGCGGCCTGCTGGCGCGCTACAGTGCCGAAAGCGTGTCTTGATGCCTTACGCGGCGCTGCTGACGGTTTCGGCCATGCGCCCGCGCAGCGAGTTGCTGAGCGCGGCGGTGATGCTCACGTCCACGAACTGGCCGCGCAGGCGCGCATCGCCCGGGAAGTTGACGGTGCGCATGTTCTCGGTACGGCCGCTGAGCTCGCGCGGATCCTTGCGACTGGGGCCCTCGACCAGGATCGTCTGCACGCTGCCGATCATGGCCTCGCTGTAGCGCTTGGCGTTGGCGTTGAGCAGCGCCTGCAGACGCGCCAGGCGCTCGTGCTTGACCGCATCCGGCGTGTCATCGGCAAGGTTGGCGGCGGGCGTGCCGGGGCGGCGCGAGTAGATGAAGCTGTAACTCTGGTCGAAGCCGATGTCCTCGACCAGCTTGAGCGTTTGCGCGAATTCGGCCTCGGTCTCGCCGGGGAAACCGACGATGAGGTCGGTGCTCAGGGTGATGTCCGGACGCACCGCGCGCAGCTTGCGGATCCTGTGCTTGAACTCCAGCGTGGTGTAGCCGCGTTTCATCGCCGCGAGAATGCGATCACAGCCGGATTGCACCGGCAGATGCAGGTAATTGGCCAGCTTGGGCACGTCGCGGTAGGCCTCGATCAGGCTGTCGGAAAACTCCAGCGGGTGCGAGGTGGTGAAGCGGATGCGGCCGATACCGGGCAGGTGCGCGAGGGTGCGGATCAACCGCGCCAGATCAGCCGTGCCGCCGCCGTGCAGCGCGCCGCGGTATGCGTTGACGTTCTGCCCGAGCAGATTGACCTCGCGCACGCCCTGCTCGGCGAGACTGGCGACCTCGGCGATGACGTCGTCGAACGGCCGGCTGATTTCCTCGCCGCGGGTGTAGGGCACCACGCAGTAGCTGCAGTATTTCGAGCAACCTTCCATGATCGAGACGAACGCGCTGGGGCCATCGCTGCGCGGCTCGGGCAGGCGGTCGAATTTTTCGATCTCGGGAAAACTGATGTCGACCTGGGCGCGACCGCTGCGCCGTCGCGCGTCCAGCAGCGCGGGCAGGCGGTGCAGGGTCTGCGGGCCGAACACCACATCGACATAGGGCGCGCGCGCCAGCAGCGCCTCGCCTTCCTGGCTGGCGACGCAGCCGCCGACGCCGATCAGCAGCCCGGGACGCTCCTGCTTGAGCTGCCGCCAGCGCCCGAGTTGGCTGAACACCTTTTCCTGCGCCTTTTCGCGGATCGAGCAAGTGTTGATCAGGATCACATCGGCGGCGGCCTCATCGGTGGTCAGCTCAAGACCCTCGCTGTCGCCGAGTACCGCGGCCATCTTCGCCGAGTCGTACTCGTTCATCTGGCAACCGTGAGTTTTGATGAACAGTTTGCGCGCCATGTTGCACCTCGAAACAGCCAAGCATGGTAATGGCGCGGCACCCGCGTCGCCAGCGGTAGGCTTGGCAGCGCGCGGTGCCGCGGGCAGACTGCGCGCCATGGGGACGTATTTGCGCAAGCGTTGGTGGTTGTTGCCGCTGCTGGCCCTGGGCTTGTCGGGCGCATCCAGTGGCGCGCAGGCGGCGGTGCTGTGGCGCTGCGTGGGTCAGCAGGGCGAAACCGTGTTCAGCTCCAGCCGCGTCGGTTATCGCGATTGCAAGGCGCTGCATGACGAGAGTGTGCAGACCATGTCGTCGGCGCGCGCGGCGCGGGTGCCGGTCCAGCCTGCGACCGGGCGGTCAGGCGCGCAGTCGAATGTCGCGCATGTCGAGCCGGCACAGCCGGTGGTGGCGACGCTGAGCCCGGCGCGGGTGACCACGCTGCCGCGCATCCAGCGCAACGCGCGCGTGCTGCGCGGCACGGTGTACAAGGTCACTCTGGCGAGCGGTGCGGTGGAGTACACCAATGTGCGTCCGCTCGGCATCCAGGCGCGGCGCGTGGATGCGCTGTTCACTTATATCTCGGTCTGCTACGCCTGCAATCCGCACTCAAACATTGACTGGCACACGGTGCCGCTGCACCTGCACGCCTATGCCAGCGAGATCGACACCGCGGCTGCGCGCTACCGCCTCGATCCCGCCCTGCTGCGCGCGGTGATCCATGCCGAGAGCGCGTTCAATCCCTACGCGATGTCCGACAAGGGCGCGCAGGGGCTGATGCAGCTGATGCCGGGTACGGCCAGCGACATGGGCGTGCGCGACGTGTTCAACCCGGCGCAGAACATCTTCGGCGGGGCGCGCTATCTGGCGCAACTGCTGCAGGATTTCGGCGGCAACACCACCCTGGCCACGGCGGCCTACAACGCCGGCGCGGCGGCAGTGCGCAAGTACAACGACGCGGTGCCGCCCTACGACGAAACCCAACTGTACGTGCGCCGCGTGCGCATTCTCAAGGACCGTTACGACGCCGCCGAGCGCGGCGTGCCGCTGGCGCAGAACGGCTGAGGCAGGCCCGCCCGCGTTGGGCAATCCGGTAGCGTTGAAGTGACGCGGGGCAGGATCAGCAATCCCGGCCAGCGCACATCACCCGTGGCGCCCGGTGCAGTGGCGCATGCGATGCGTTTTGGCGCTGCGGCGCAGCAAAACTCGTGCCTGCGCGCATTGTATGCAGATGAATGCTTTGGCTAAACTAACTAGGTTTTTAACGTCGGTTCATTATTCAGCCATGACCCATACACCTGATTCCGCGATGACCCATCCTGATGAGAAACATGACGAGGTCGATCACGACAGGCGACGCTTTCTCACCGTGACCACGGCCGTGGTCGGCGGCGCGGGGGTGGTCATCGCCGCGTTGCCTTTCATCAAGTCGTGGGAACCCAGCGCGCGTGCCTTGGCTGCTGGTGCGCCGGTCACCATCGACATCAGCAAGGTCGAATCCGGCCAGATGGTGCGTTTTGCCTGGCGCAAGTTGCCGATCTTCGTGGTCAACCGCACCAAGGAACAGTTGGCCGATCTGCCTGGCCTTGATCCGCGCTTGCGTGATCCGGAATGCAAGGAAACCAGCCAGCAACCCTCGTACTGCCAGAACACCTGGCGCTCGATCAAGCCCGAATGGCTGGTGATGATCGGCATTTGCACGCACCTGGGCTGCGTGCCGGATTACTACGGCCAGATCAAGCCCGAGCCGTTCGACCCGAACTGGAAAGGCGGCTTCTTCTGTCCCTGCCACAAGTCGCGCTACGACGTTGCCGGACGCGTGTTTGATGGCGTGCCAGCGCCGCTGAACATGGTGATTCCGCCCTATCACTACATCGACGACGTGCATGTGCGCATCGGCGTGAATCCCAAAGGAGCCGCGTGATGGCCGCTGCACCGGATGCCTGGAAACCCAAGAACAGGGCGCTGCGCTGGATCGAGGATCGCCTGCCGATCCTCGGCTTCCTGCGCGAGCACACCGTCGAATACTACGCGCCGAAGAATTTCGACTTCATGTACTTTTTTGGTTCACTGGCGCTGCTGTTGCTGGTCAACCAGATCGTCACCGGAATTTTCCTGGCGATGAGCTTCAACCCCACCGCGGCAGGGGCCTTCGCCTCGATCGAATACATCATGCGCGATGTCGAGTGGGGCTGGCTGATCCGCTACATGCACGTCACCGGCGCCTCGCTGTTTTTCGTGGTGATCTACCTGCACATGTTCCGCGCGCTGATGTACGGCTCGTACAAGCAGCCGCGCGAATTGCTGTGGGTGATCGGCATGCTGATTTATCTGGCGCTGATGGCCGAGGCGTTCATGGGCTACGTGCTGCCGTGGGGGCAGATGTCGTTCTGGGGCGCCAAGGTGATCATCTCGCTGTTCGGCGCCGTGCCGGTGATCGGCAACAAGCTGGTGGAATGGATCATGGGCGATTTCCTGCCCTCCGGCGCCACCCTCAACCGCTTCTTCGCGCTGCACGTGATCGCGCTGCCGCTGGTGCTGCTATTGCTGGTGGTGCTGCATCTGGGCGCGCTGCACACCTCGGGCTCGAACAACCCCGATGGCATCGAGATCAAGCAGCACAAGGGCGCCGACGGCAAGCCGCTGGACGGCATCCCGTTCCACCCGTACTACACGGTGAAGGATCTGGTCGGCGTGGGTTTTTTCCTGCTGCTTGCGGCGTTCATCATCTTTTTCCAGCCGACCTTTTTCGGGCTGTTCCTGGAGCATGACAATTACGTGCCGGCCAACTCGCTGGTGACGCCTGCGGCGATCCACCCGGTGTGGTACTTCACCCCGTTCTACGCGATGTTGCGCTCGGTGCCGAGCAAGGGTCTGGGTGTCATCACGCTGTTTGCTGCGATCGCGGTGCTGTTCTTCCTGCCGTGGATCGATCGCGGCAAGGTCAAGGCGATGCGCTATCGCGGCGCCAGCTACAAGATCGCGCTGGCGATCTTCGCGCTGACTTTCATCTGGCTGGGCAAGATCGGCATCGGCGAGAGCACCTGGATCGGCGATACCTACATCGCGCGCGCGCTGACCGCCGCGTACTTCGCGTTCTTCCTGTTCCTGTGGGCCTATACCTACTTCGGCTGGGAACGCACCAAGCCGGTTCCCGAGCGGGTGACGATGCATGAATAAGCGCATGTTTTCTGGATTGCTGCTGGCGCTCGCGCTGATCTCCGGCCCGGTGCTGGCCCAGGAGGCCACGCCAGCGCTGTATGAGGCGCACGTCAACGTGCACGACATGGCATCGGTGCAGCGCGGCGCGCGCATCTTTTTCAACTACTGCGCCGGCTGTCATTCGCTGCAATACATGCGCTACTCGCGTATCAGCCATGACCTGGGGCTGAGCGAGCAGCAGGTCATGACCAACCTCGATTTCAACGGGGTCAAGTTCGGCGACCACGCCATTTCCAGCATGCCCGCCGCCGATGCCACGAAGTGGTTTGGCAAGGCGCCGCCGGACCTCTCGCTGGAAGTGCGTGCCAAGGGCGCGGATTGGGTCTACAGCTATCTGAAATCGTTCTATCTCGACCCCACGCGTCCGGTCGGCTGGAACAACACCGTGTTCCCCAACGCCTCGATGCCCAATCCGCTGTGGGAATTGCAGGGCGTGCAGACCGCCGTGTACGCGCCATCCATGCCGGACGAGGATGCCAGGGTCGACAAGCTGGATCTCAACCAGCCCGGACTGGAAACGCCCGAGCAGTTTGATCGCACCGCGCGCGACGTCACCGCATTTCTCACCTACGTGGCGGAGCCCAATGTCTACGAGCGCGAGCGCGTCGGCGTGTGGGTGCTGCTCTATCTGGTGGCCTTCTCGTTGCTTGCCGTATTTCTGAAACGCGAGTATTGGAAGGACATCCATTGACCGTCGCGACACAGACGTGACGCTGAGAGGGGGCTCCATGGCGCAGAATCCGCGCATGCGCAACGTGCTGACGTTGTACACGCTGTCCGACGATATCCAGTGTCATCGCGTGCGCCTGGTGCTGGCGGCCAAGGGGGTCGCCTACGAGCGCGAACCAGTCGATCCGAGCAAGCCGCCCGCCGAGTTGGCCGAGCTGAATCCCTACGCCAGCGCGCCGACCCTGATCGACCGCGACCTCGCGTTGTACGAAACATCGGTGATCTGCGAGTACATCGACGAACGCTTTCCGCATCCGCCGCTGATGCCGATCGATCCGCAGTCGCGCGCGCGCCTGCGCCTGGTGCAGACGCGCGTCGAGCGCGAATGGTTGCCGATGGTGGCTGCGATCGAGGGTGGCGGACGCCATGGCGAGACGGGGCGGCGCCAGCTGCGTGAATCGCTGCTGGCCTCGGTGCCGCTGTTCAAGATGGCCAAATTCGTGTTGAACCACGAGATCAGCCTGGCCGATTGCCTGGTCGCTCCGCTGATCTGGCGCCTGCCCGCGTTGGGCATTGATCTGCCGCGCAGCGCCGCGCCGATCATCGACTACGGCGAGCGCCTGTTTGCCAGCCAGGGTTTCGCGCGCAGCCTCACCGCCGACGAAAAGGCGCTGCGGCAGTGAGTGAATCCGCTGTTCCGATGAGTTCCAGCCGGCCTTACATGCTGCGCGCGCTGGTGGAGTGGATCAACGACAACGGCCTGACGCCGCATCTGCAAGTGGACGCGCGCGCGTCCGGCGTGCGCGTACCGGTCTTTGCGGTGCGCGATGGCAAGATCACGCTCAACATCGCGCTGCGCGCGGTCGCGCATTTGCAGATGGACAACGACGCGGTCAGCTTTCAGGCGCGTTTTGGCGGCGTCAGTCACAGTGTGTACGTGCCGATGGCGGCCATCGAGGCGGTTTACGCTCGAGAAAACGGGCAAGGCATGGTGTTTCCGCCCGAGCCGCAAGCTGGCGATGTGCCCGCCGCGGCGCCGGCCACCGCGGGTGCTACCGCCACATCGCAAGCCGAAAGCGCCGCGGCCACGCCGCCGAAAAAGCCGCCGCATCTGCGTGTGATCAAGTAATCGGACTGACCCGCGCGTTCGCCTTGTGGCGACGCGGATCAGGCGTGCGCGCTCACTCCAATACGCGCAGCGAGAAATCCACAGCGTGCACGTGCTTGGTCAGCGCGCCGATCGAGATGAAATCGACGCCGGTTTCGGCGACCGCGCGCAGTTGCTGCAACTCGATGCCGCCCGAGGCTTCCAGCGGCACGCGCCCGGCGCCGCGCTGCACGGCGCGGATCATGTCGGCCAGGGTGAAGTTGTCCAGCAGGATGCGATCGGGGTGCAGCGCCAAGGCCTCATCGAGCTGTTGCAAGGTCTCCACTTCGACCTCCAGTGGAGCGTCGGGGTGCAGCGCGCGCGCGGCCGTCATCGCGGCGTTGATGCCACCCGCGGCGGCGATGTGGTTTTCCTTGATCAACACCATGTCGAACAGACCAACGCGGTGGTTGCCGCCGCCGCCGCAGCGCACCGCGTATTTTTGCGCCAGACGCAGACCGGGCAGGGTCTTGCGCGTATCCAGGATGCGCGCGTGTGTGCCCGCTACCGCGGCAACATGACGTGCGGTGGCGGTGGCGGTTCCGGAGAGGGTTTGCAGAAAGTTGATCGCGCAGCGTTCGGCGCTGAGCAGGGCGCGGCCATGGCCCTCGATGACGCACACCGTGATGCCCGGTTGCAGGGCTGCGCCATCGGCGAGGCGCCAGATGCAGCGCACCTTGGCATCGAGCGCACGCAGACAGGCCTCGAACCAGGGCGCGCCGGCGAGGATGGCCTGTTCGCGGCAGATCAACTGCGCGCGCAGTGGCACATCCGGCAGCAGGCTGGCGGTGAGATCGCCGCTGCCGAGATCCTCGGCCAGCGCGCGCGCAACATCACTCTCAATGACTGCTGCTTCCTGAGGGCGCAGCGTACTGTGACTCATGCGCCGCCTGGATCGGGCGCAGTCTGCGCGCTGCGCAGGCGTTCAACGATGGCATCGAGGGCGCGATCGAATAGCGGCACTTCCTCAAGCAGCACGGCACGCCCGGACTCGATCTCGGTGGCGAGTTGCGCGGCGGCCTTGTCCGCTACCTTCAAGCCGCGCCGGTTGACGAACAGATAGCGGCCGCTGATCGGGCTGATCCACGACAGCTTGGCGCGCTCACGACTGCCATCGTCGCCGTTGAACTCGAACCAGCAGCCGCTCTTCAACGCGCGCACGGCATCCAGCGCCTCGCTGCTCGCGGCGGGCTCGGCTTCGGTGCTGTCAGGCTGCACGGCGGCCAGCGGGATGACGGGCTCCGGCTCCAGCGCCGGCGGCAGGGCGGTTTCGATGTCCTGATCGGCTTGCCGCGCGCGCGTGGCATCAGATGCATTGGCAACGGGGCCGACGGAGGCCTCGCCCAGCAGCGGCCGATACAAGGCGTTGAGCTGTTCCAGCAGACGGTTCTGGTCGGGCTCCTGCAGCGCGACCGTGGCCAGGCCTTGGCGCAGGCCGCGTTCCAGCTCGGGCAACAGCGCGCGCAGGCGCTGCCTGGATGCGGCATCCGGCTTGGGCGTGAAGCTCCACAGCAGATCGTCCATGAAGTGCAGCGCGGCGCGATATTCGGGCGATGCAGCGCCCTGGCGCAGCAGCACCAGTACCAGATAATTGGCCCAGGGGCGTGTCAGCAGGCTGCGCACCAGTTGCGGAGGATTTTGGTCCTGCAGGCGATCCAGCACGGCATTGGCGGCGCTGCGGCGTGCGTGTTCGAGCTTTTCGCGCCCGCGCGCGGCTTCTGCGGCGCGCAGCTCGGTGAGTTCGGCGCGCTTGCGGTGGGTTTCGAGTTGCGCGCCGAACTCCCTCAGCAGGCGCTCGAACACACCGATGTCGTCGTCGAAATCCTGCAGCAGTCGCTCGACCACGGCGCGTACATCGCCGAGCAGGCGCAGATCGGGGTCGGACTCGCGCGACCAGCCCTTGGCCGCATCGGCGAGGGTGTCGAGCAGGCGCCGTGCCGGATGCGCGCGCTGCGCGAACAGGCGCCGATCGAGGATCGCCACCTTGAGGTAGGGAATCTGCAGGCGTGCCAGCAGCGCCTGCATCTCGGTCGGCAGGTTGCGGTCCTGCAGGATGAACTCGAACAACATGCTGACCAGATCGATGGTGTCCTCGTCGGCCTCGGACACGCGCGCGCGCGCCTGACCGCTGATGCGCGAGACCTGATCGAGCAGATCGGCCTTGACGTGGCGCACCTCGCCGAGGGCCTCATTGGCGCTGCGTGCGGCCAGGTTGGCGCGCGCGATCTCGGCCTGAAGCAGGGTCAACGCGCCGAGCAGTTCGGCGGGGCCGGGCAGGGGCATCGCGTTGCCCGTGGGGTATCCAGCGCCGTAATTGCCGCCAGCCGGCAGGGCTGTGCCCATGCCCGTTTCGCCGGGCGCGCGGCGCGCGGCCAGCAGGCTGCTGAGCTGGGTGAGCAGGTCGGCCTGCGCAACCAGATCCTCGCTGGAGGTGTTGTGTCCACCGCCACGTACGGCGTTGGCCGTGACCATGTTCGCGGCGCTGTTCCCGCTGCCGCCGCGACTGGCTGCGGGCTGGCGGATCTGCGGCAACACGCCGGCCTGCGCCAGGCTGAGATTGAGTTCCTCGTACATGGCCTCGGCACCGCTCATCACGTAGCGGTCGAACAGCTTGTACACGATCAGCTTCACACGCATGCCGGTTTCGAGATCGCGCAGCGCCAGTCGAAATGCCTGCGCCAGTGCGCCCGGATCGAGCGGCCCCAGCGCATTGTCGAAACGCAGCCCGCCGGCCAGCACCGCGAGGCGTTCGTTCAACGCGAACAGATTGCGCGCAAGGCGCTGCTCGGCCTTGCTGGCCATGCTGCTGACCGCTAGCGACTCCTCCAGTTCGGCGTCCTCGACCAGGCTCAGCTCGCCACGCGCCGCGCCGTTCTCGGTAAGCGTGCGGCGTTCGCGCAGACGCCCGGCGCCGAGATCGGCGAGGCGTTTGCCGATGTCGTCGATGAACATGCGCTCGATCAGACCACGCTTCTTGCGCAACTCGCGCATGCCGTCGAAGTACTCGACCTGCAACGCGTTGCTGGCGGCTTTCTCGGCCAGATCGAACAGCGCGTCGTCGAGGTTGTCGAACAGCATCGCGATCAAACCCTGCAGATTTCGCGACGCAATCGTGCGCACGCTGTTCATCAATTCGCCCGGACGCTCGTTGCTGTCGCCGCGGCGCGGGGCTATGGGCACAACCTTGGCGGGCTTGGTGTCTTCGGGGGCGTTCATGACTGCAACAGGCGAGTGGATACGGGGTGACATTTTCTTGCAATTCCGCGCAAGCAATGTGACCGCAGTCACGCGATGGTGTCAGCGTGGGAAATCGTTCAGTTGCGTGGTGCCGATGCCCTCGTCGCCGAGCAGTACCGGGATGCCGTCATCGACGCGATAGACAAGCTTGCCGTCGCGCGTGATCAGGCCTTCGCGCAGCGGCGCCTCCAATGCGGCGCCGGTGACGCTGTGCACCTGGCCCGCGGCAATGGCGCGGTTGAGCGCATCGAGTTCGGCGCGCGTCAGCGGACGCAGCGGCGTCTTGCTGAGCGGGCAGACGAGAATGTCGAGCAAGCGGGAATCCATGATGCGTGGCCGTGCGGGGCGCGTGTACGATAGCCTTTTTATCGAGGCTGGCCAATGCCCGAGACAGTACCCAATGCGCGTGTCGGCGTGGTGATGGGCTCGCGATCCGACTGGGAAACCCTGCAGCACGCCGCGGCGACGCTGGAGCAACTCGGTATCGCGCACGAAGTTCAGGTGGTATCCGCGCACCGCACGCCGGATCTTCTGTTTGCCTATGCCGAACAGGCGTCGGCGCGCGGGCTGGCGGTGATCATCGCCGGCGCCGGCGGCGCCGCACACCTGCCGGGCATGCTGGCGGCCAAGGCATGGCTGCCGGTGCTGGGCGTGCCGGTGCGGTCGCAAGCGCTCAACGGCATGGATTCACTGCTCTCGATCGTGCAGATGCCGGCCGGCGTGCCGGTGGGCACGCTGGCCATCGGCCGCGCCGGGGCGATCAATGCCGCGCTGCTGGCGGCCTCGATCCTGGCGCTGCACGACGCGGCGCTGCGCCAGCGCCTGATCGACTTTCGCCGCGCGCAGACCGACGCGGTGTTGGCCGCGCTCGATCCGCGCGCGCCTGACAAGAATTGAGGGCACCGTGTGAGCCGACGCCTGCCGGTCATCGGCATTCTCGGTGGCGGTCAGTTGGCGCGCATGCTGACGTTGGCCGCGGCGCCGCTGGGCGTGCGCTGCAGCGTGGTTGATGGCAGCGCCGATGCCTGCGCCGGACAGATCGCGCCGCTGCGCGTGGCCGACTGGCGCGATCTGGCCAGCATGGAGCAATTCGCCGCCGCGGTGGATGTGGTGACTTTCGATTTCGAGAACGTACCTGCGGCCACCGCCGAATGGTTGCGCCAGCGTGTGCCGGTGTATCCCAGCCCCGAAGCGCTGGCCGTGGCGCAGGATCGGGTCAGCGAGAAGACCCTGTTCCGTGCGATCGGGCTGGATACGCCAGCCTTCACCGCAGTGTCCACGCGCGCCGAACTGGATGCCGCGGTCGTGCGCATTGGCGTGCCGTCGATTCTCAAAACCCGGCGTCTGGGTTATGACGGCAAGGGTCAGTTCCGGCTGCGCAGCGGTGCTGATGTCGACGCCGCATGGGCGGCGCTGTGCGCGCAGGCCACGCCGCACGGTCTGGTGCTGGAAGCCTTCGTGCCGTTCACGCGCGAGCTGTCGGTGATCGCGGTGCGCGGCCGCGACGGTGGTTTCCGCGCCTGGCCGCTGACGCAGAACTGGCATCACGAAGGCATCCTGGCGCTGAGTTTCGCGCCGGCCCTGGTTTCCGCCGAGTTGGCGGCGACAGCCCTGGAAAAAGCGCAGGCGCTGGCCGAGAAGCTGGATTACGTCGGCGTGTTCGCGCTGGAGTTGTTTGAACACGAGGGTCGGCTGCTGGGCAACGAGATGGCGCCGCGTGTGCACAACTCGGGGCACTGGACCATCGAGGGCGCAGTCACCAGCCAGTTCGAGAATCACGTGCGCGCGGTGCTGGGTTTGCCGCTGGGCGCGACCGCGCTGCGCGCGCCCAGCCTGATGTTCAACTGGATCGGGGCATTGCCCGAACCGGTGGCCGGCGCGCTGGCTCTGGCCGAGGTGCACTGGCACGACTATGGCAAGGAATCGCGTCCGGGGCGCAAGGTGGGCCACGCCACCATCAGCAGCGCCGACAGCGCGCAGTTGCTGGCACGTGCGCAAGCACTGGCGCAGGTGCTGGGCCGCGCGGCGCAACTCGCGCCTGCGCTGCCGGTGTTGCAGGCTGGCATGCAGCACAACGCATAGCAACGTGCCCGGATGTGGCGCGGCTTGGCCACGACCGTATCCGGGCACGGCGCGCTGGCTCAGCTCATGCGGCTGGCGGCGTGTTCCCAGTTGACCAGCTTCCAGAACGCTTCGAGGTACTTGGGGCGCGCGTTGCGATAGTCGATGTAGTACGCGTGCTCCCACACATCGCAGGTCAGCAGCGCGCGGTCGGCGCCGGTCAGCGGCGTGGCGGCGTTGGAGGTGCTGGCCAGACCCAGGTTACCGTCGGGGCGTTGCACCAGCCACGCCCAGCCGGAGCCGAAGGTGCCGATCGCGGTCTTGCTGAACTCCTCGCGGAATTTCTCGATCGAGCCGAAGGCCTTGATCAGCGCGTCGGCCAGCTTGCCGCTGGGATCGCCGCCGCCCTTGGGCGAGAGTGACTGCCAGTAGAAGCTGTGATTCCACACTTGCGCGGCGTTGTTGAACAAGCCGCCGCTGGACTTGCGCACGATCTGGTCGAGGTCCATGGCCTCGAACTCGGTGCCCTTGATCAGATTGTTGGTGTTGGTGACGTAGGCCTGGTGATGCTTGCCGTAGTGGAAATCGAGGGTTTCCGCGGAAATGTGCGGTTCGAGCGCGGCGCGGTCGTAGGGAAGCGTGGGAAGTTCGATGGCCATGTGCTGCTCCTGTTGGCGGGGGGGGTGAGGAATGCCGCGCGGGAAGGGAGCCAAGGCTCGGCGCTGCTAGACTGCGCGCCCGGTGCGGCTTGAATCAGAGCCTAGTCTAACGGTGCTGCGATGGATGTGAATGATCGGATCAAGGCGGTGCTCGACGCGCACCCGCTGGTGCTGTTCATGAAGGGCACGCCGCAATTTCCGATGTGCGGCTTTTCCAGCCGTGCCGCGCAGATGCTGCGTGAGGTCGGCGCGCCGTTTCACGCGGTCAATGTGCTCGAAGATCCCGAGCTGCGCGCCGCGCTGCCGCGCTACGCCAATTGGCCCACGTTTCCGCAGTTGTTTCTGCACGGCGAGCTGCTGGGCGGCTGCGATATCACGCTGGAACTGAAGGTCTCGGGTGAGCTGCAGCGGCTGGCGCAGGAAACCGCACTGCGCGGGAATGCGGCTTGAACCACGTGCCGATGCAGCAGCGAGTGCCTATGCTGGCGCCGGATGCGCTGGTTGGGCGCGCGGTGCTGCTGGTCGGCGCTGCCGGCGGTTTGGGTCGTGCCACCGCGCTGGCTTGCGGGCGTGCCGGCGCGACCGTGGTGTTGTTGGGTCGACACGTGCGCGCGCTGGAAGCGCTGTACGACGAGCTGTTCGCGGCCGGCGCGCCGCAGCCGGCGATTTATCCGCTGAACCTCGAAGGCGCCACGCCGCGCGATTACGCCACCCTGGCGGAGACCCTCGCGCGCGACCTGGGCGGTGTGGATGCGGTGGCGTTCACCGCCGCGCGCTTCGATGGTCTCGCGCCGCTGGAGTTGGTCGAGCCCGAGGTCTGGCTGAGCCAGATCCAGGTCAATCTGAGCGCGCCGCTGCTGATCGTGCAGGCGCTGCTGCCACTGCTGCGGCAGCGCGCGGATAGCGCCATCGCCTTCGTGCTGGAGGATCCGGCGCGCATGCGCCGCGCGCACTGGGGTGGCTATGGCGTGGCCAAGTGCGCGCTGGAGGGTTTGTTCGCGATCCTCGCCGAGGAGCATCACGAAGGCCCGCTGCGCGTGCATGCGCTGCTGCCGGCGCCGATGCGCACGGCGCTGCGCCGCCTGGCCTACTTCGGCGAGCATGGCGAGGCACAGCCCGAGCCGACCGCCACGGGCGCGGCGCTGGCCGCGCTGTTGGGCCCCGCGGCCGCGCCGCTGCGCGGGCAAGTGCTCGATTTGCGCGCGCCGGACTGAGCCGTGGATACGCATGTCAACGCGCTCTCGGCGGGCATCTTGCTGTTCCTGATCATGGACCCGCTGGGCAATATTCCGCTGTTCCTCAGCCTGCTCAGGAACGTCACGCCCAAGCGCCGGCGCTGGGTGCTGGTGCGCGAGCTGCTGATCGCGCTGGGCGTGCTGTTTGCATTTCTGCTCGGTGGCGGTTTCATCCTGCGCGTGCTGCAACTCAAGCAGGAGTCGGTAAGCATCGCCGGCGGTCTGGTGCTGTTCCTGATCGGCGTGCGCATGATTTTCCCGCCCAAGGAAGGCGTGTTCGGCGCCAGCGGCGAAGGCGAGCCGTTCATCGTGCCGATGGCGATTCCGTCCGTGGCCGGGCCGAGCACCATGGCCGCGCTGCTGCTGCTGACCAACCAGCATCCCGGGCGTCTGGGTGCGTGGAGCCTGGCGCTGTTCGCGGCGTGGCTGGCCACGGCGGCGATCCTGTTGTCCTCGACGTATCTGTTCCGCTGGCTGGGCGAGCAGGTGCTGACCGCGCTGGAGCGCCTGATGGGCATGTTGCTGGTGGCGCTGTCGGTGCAGATGTTCCTGGGTGGCGTGGTGGCCTACCTGCGCGCCGCCGGGGTCTGAGCCCGCCTCTCAGGCGTTCGGCGGCAGGATTTCGAGGATGCCCAGCGCCTGGCAGGCGCGCGCAAAATCAGCCACGTCGGCCACGTCCACGCCGACTTGTCCAGCGATGACAGTCAGTGTCGTCGGCTGGCGCATCAGCGCCGTGGCGATGCGGAAGTGACGCGGAAATTCGCGTTCGATCTCGGGCCAGCGCGTCAGGCGCAAGCGGTCGTCCGCGCGGGCGCCATCAGGCAGCGCACCGGGATTGGAAGTCAGTGCCACGAACCAACGCAGCCGCGACAGCGGCTGTCCACCCACGGCGCGCGCCGTGGCCAACGCGTTGGGCGCGGGCTGGCACGCTGCGCTGAGTGGCCGCGTCAGCAGTGGCGCCTGCGGCCGCAGTGCGCTGTCGCCATACCAGCGGTCAGTCTGCGGATCGAGCAACAGGCTGCGACCATCGGATTCAATCAACAGTGGTGTCACGGCGCCGCCGCCCAGCAGCCAGTCGGCCACGCTGGCCTGCGCGGAAGTTTCGGTGTGTGTGATGACGGTGGGCGCGCTGTCGGTGATGGGCGCCGTCGATGGTCGGCGCCCGCCCGCGCCGGCTTGGGTTTGCGCCGGGGTGGTTGCTTGCGGGGCACTGCCAAGGCGAGCGCGCACCTGCTCCAGCACCCGCGCCAGCGCGTCCGCCTGCACTGGCAGATCAAGGCTGAGGCGCGCATCGCGCAAGCCCGTGCCGGTGGCCTTGGCGCTGCACGCCACCGCGTGACGGCCAGCGCCGACCAGCTTGAGCCAGGACATGTGCCCCCACACGCTGTCGGCATCGACCAGCACCAGATCCGCCGTGGCCTCGTCGTCGAGGCGCCAGTGCGTGGCCTCGCCGCGCAGACCGCGCAGCAGCGCGGCGATGTGCGCGGCGCCGGATTCCTCGAAACTGGACAAAGCCAAACCGTAGGTGCTCATGGTGACGTCAACCCTTGCATGTCAGGTGCGAGCGCGCCGGGACACACGGATCGCGAATGGCGGCGATTGTGAGCTGGCCACAAGCCGCGTCAATCGGAAAATGCACCGATCAGCGTAAACAATCGCAACGCCGGCTAGACTTCGTGACCGCTGTTGACCATCGAATATCCCATGTCTGTACGTACCCGTTTCGCCCCCAGCCCCACTGGTTACTTGCACATTGGCGGTGCGCGCACCGCGCTGTATTGCTGGCTGGAAGCGCGGCGACGCGGTGGCGCGTTCGTGCTGCGCATCGAGGATACCGATCGCGAGCGCAGCACCGACGCGGCGGTGCAAGCCATCCTCGATGGCATGCGGTGGCTGGGCCTGGACCACGATGAAGGCCCGATCTTCCAGACCCGGCGCATGGCGCGCTACGAGGAAGTCGCGCAAGGCTTGCTCGGTGCCGGCAAGGCCTACTGGGCCTATGAGAGCAAGGACGAGATCGAGGCGATGCGCGCCGCCGCCATGGCGCGTGGCGAGAAGCCGCGCTACAACGGCCACTACCGCGATCTCGGCGCGCCGTATCGCGACGATCCCAACCGTGTGCTGCGCTTCAAGAATCCGCACGGCGGCAGCGTGGTGTTCGACGATGCCGTCAAGGGCCGCGTCGAGTGGCGCAACGAGGAGCTGGACGATCTGGTGCTGATTCGTTCGGACGGCTACCCGACCTACAACTTCGCGGTGGTGGTGGACGACATCGACATGCGCATCGACGAGGTGATCCGCGGCGATGATCATGTCAACAACACGCCGCGGCAGATCAACCTGTATCACGCGCTGGGCGCGGTGGTGCCGCGTTTCGCGCATCTGCCGATGATCCTCGGGCCGGACGGGCAGAAGCTGTCCAAGCGCCACGGCGCGGTCAGCGTGATGCAGTACCGCGAGGATGGATTCCTGCCGCACGCGCTGCTGAATTATCTGGTGCGGCTGGGCTGGTCGCACGGCGATCAGGAGATTTTCTCGCGCACCGAGATGATCACCCTGTTCGACATCAGCGCGGTCAATCAGTCGGCATCGCGCTTCGACCTGGCCAAACTGAGCTGGCTCAACCAGCATTACCTGAAGACCGGCGATCCGGCCGCGCTGGCGCCGGAGTTGATCTGGCACTTGCAGCGCGGCGGCATCGATCCGCGCCGCGGCCCCGCACCGGAAGACGTGATCGTGGCATTGCGCGAGCGCGTGCAGACGCTCAAGGAGATGGCCGAGCGCGCGCGCATCTGGTACGCGCCGATCCGCGCATGGGACGAACAGGCCGTGGCCAGGCACCTCGGCGCCGCGGGCGCGCGCGACGCGCTGCAGGCCGTGCAGGCGCGCTTCGCCGCGCTTCCGGCGTGGACGCCCGAGCAGGTGCACGCGGCGATCAGCGCCACCGCCACGGCGTTGGGCGTGGGCATGGGCAAGATCGCGCAACCGCTGCGCGTGGCCATCACCGGCACCCAGGTTTCGCCTTCGATCGAACACACGGTTTACCTCGCTGGCCGGCAGGAGGCGCTGCGTCGCATCGACGCCGCGCTGGCGCGCGCTGGGTAACGCGCGGCGCGGATGCACCAGACGCGGGGCGAGCCGGTTGTATGCTGCACCCATGAGTGCGCAAATCCACCTGCATAGTCATCGTCACGACGCGCGCGAATACCTCGCGGCAGTCGAGCGCGCCTGCCGCGAGCGCGGCCTGCGGCTCACCGAATCGCGGCGGGAGATACTGGAATTGCTGGCCGCGCAGGGTCGGCCGGCCAAGGCCTATGACCTGCTCGAAAGCCTGCGCCAGCGCCACGCCACGGCGGCGCCGCCCACCGTGTATCGCGCACTGGAGTTCCTGCTCGCGCATGGCTTCATCCATCGCCTCGATTCGATCAACGCTTTCGTCACCTGTCACCACCCCGAGCAGGCGCACCAAGTGCCGTTCCTGATCTGCGATCAGTGCAATCAGGCCGAGGAGTTGTGCGACGACGGACGCATGGCCGCGCTGATCGCGCGCGAGGCGCAACGGCGCGGCTTCGCACCGCGCGCGCAGACGCTGGAAGTGCACGGCCTGTGCACGCATTGCCGCGCCCGCGAGGGCGACGTGGTGCTCGCGCAGATGCGCAGCGGCCGCACGCGGAAGTAGACGCGCGGCCAGCCTGCGCATGGCGGCGGTGATTGTGTAACGCGGCGACGCGCACCTAGCATCGGCGCATGCGCGATCCACACCCATACCGGCAGCCATCCCTTGCCGCGCACGCACACGATCACGACGAACGCCGTCGACACGCGCACGCACATGGTGACGACCGCGCACGACGCTTGGGAATCGGACTGGTATTGACGTTAGTGATGCTGGTGGTCGAGGCCGTGGGTGGCTGGTGGTCGGGATCGCTGGCGCTGCTGGCCGATGCCGGACACATGCTGGTCGACGCCATGGCGCTGGGCCTGGCCGTGGCCAGCGCGCGCATCACGCTGCGTCCGCCCAGCGCGCGCTACAGTTTCGGCCTGGCGCGCGGCGAGGTGCTGGCCGGATTCTTCAATGCCATGACCCAGTTCGCGCTGGTCGGTTTTATCGCCTGGGAGGCGTTGCAGCGCCTGTTGCGGCCGCACGCGATTGCCTCGGGCGAAATGCTGGCGATAGCGCTGGTGGGTTTGATGATCAACGTGCTGGTGCTGCGCCTGCTGCACCAGCACGATGCCGACGACGTGAACATGGCGGCGGCCAGCCTGCACGTGCTGGGCGATCTGCTGGGTTCGGTGGCCACGGTGCTGGCGGCGCTGGCGGTGGGAATGCTGGGCTGGTTGTGGGCCGATCCGGTGCTGTCCTTGCTGGTTTCGCTGCTGCTGCTGCGCAGTGCCTGGGTGCTGGTGCGGCGCTCGGCACACATCCTGCTGGAAGGCGTGCCCGAGGGCGTCAGAGTCGAGGTGGTGCTGGCCGAGTTGCGCGGTCTAGACTCCGCGATCGTCGATGTTCATCATCTGCACTTGTGGCAGGTGGGTGCGGGGCAGCGTATGGCCACCCTGCACGTGCGTGTGGCGCAAGCCGAGCAGGGTGAACGCATGCTGCGTCTGGTACAGACGACGCTGGCCGAGCGCTTCGGCATCCGCCACGCCACGGTGCAAATCGAAAGCGCCGGTTGTGTTGAGACCGGCGCGGATTGCGCCGCGCGTTGATGGCGTTTGGTCGCGGCGCAGCGCGCTGCTATGCTCAGCCACCTTTTTGCATCGCGCATACGCGAGGACATCCATGGGCAAGGGCGATCCCAAGACCCGCCGCGGCAAGACCTATCGCGGCAACTACGGCAATACCCGGCCACATGCGGCCAAGACGGTGGCCGGCAGCAGAACCGTCGCCGTCGCGGCGAAAAAGCCTGCGGCCGTGGCCAAGAAGGCCGCCGCGCCAGCGGTCAGGAGAGCGGCTGTCAAGAAAGCCTGAGCGGTCGGTTTGCGCGGAAGCGCGTGGCGCTCAGGCCACACGCGTGCCGCCGGCGATTACCGTGCGCGCCAGCGTGCCGCCAATCCAGTAACTCAGCTCGGCCGGCGTCGCGGCATCCCATAGCACCAGATCCGCGCGCAGCCCCGGTGCCAACCGGCCGCGCTTGGTGAGCGCGAGCGCGCGCGCGGCATGTACGGTGACGCCGCGCAGGGCTTCCAGTGGCGTCAGTCCGAACAGGGTGCAGGCCATGTTCATGGCCACGCGCAGCGAGCGCAGCGGCGAGGTGCCGGGGTTGAGATCGGTCGCCACCGCCATCGGCACCCGCGCCGCACGCAATGCCGCGATCGGCGGCAGGTGTGTCTCGCGCAGCGCATAGAAGCTGCCCGGCAGCAGCATGGCGACCGTGCCCGCGGCGGCCAGCGCCGCCACGCCGCGGGCGTCGGTGCATTCCAGATGGTCCGCCGAGAGCGCACCGAATTCCGCGGCCAGCGCGGCACCCTGCAGATTGGACAACTGATCGGCGTGCAGCTTCACCGGCAGGCCCAGCGCGCGCGCCGCGCCGAACATCTGGCGCGTTTCCATGGCGCTGAAACCGATGCCTTCGCAGAACGCGTCCACGGCATCGACCAAGCCTTCGGCGTGCAGGCGCGGCAGCCATTGCGTGCAGACTTCACGCACATAATCCGCGCGCTGATCGCTGAATTCCGGCGGCAGCGCGTGCAGGCCCAGCAGCGTGGTGCGCACATCGATGCCCAGTTCGCTGCCGATGCGCCGCGCCACGCGCAGCATGCGTGCTTCACCTTCGGAATCCAGCGCATAACCGGACTTGATCTCCAATGTGGTCACGCCGTCCGCCAACAACGCTAGCGCGCGTGGCAGGGATGCCGTCAGCAGGCTTGCCTCATCGGCCGCGCGCGTGGTGCGCACTGTGGCAAGGATGCCGCCACCGGCGCGCGCGATGGCCTCGTAGCAGATGCCTTCGAGGCGCTGCTCGAACTCGTGCGCGCGTTCACCGGCGAACACCAGGTGCGTGTGCGCATCGATCAGGCCGGGCGTGAGCAACGCGCCGCGCGCGTCCAGCGCGGTCGCGCGCAGCGTGTCGAAAGCGCGTGGCAATTCCACCGTTGGCCCCAGCCAGGCGATGTGACCCTCGCGCCAGGCGATGGCGCCGTCCTCGATCAGTCCGTAGCCATCATCGCCGGCCAGCGTGGCCATGCGTGCGTGCAGGATCAAACCCTGTGACGTGGACGGATTCATGGCGCGGATTTCGGTGCCACGGCAGGCGCGGCATCTTGCGCGCGCTGATTTTCATATTCGCGCATCAGGCGCGCGGCGAAGACGTTATACATCGGTGTGCGGCAGATCAGCGCCGAGCTGGCGCGACCGAGCAGGGCGGCGGCGAGGATCGGCAACGCCAGGTTCTGGCTGGGCGTGATCTCCAGGCAAATCACCGCGGCGGTCAGCGGCGTCTGCGCCACGCCGGACAGGTAAGCCGCCATGCCCAGCAGCATGATCGCGCCGGGTGCGACATGCGGGAACCAGTGCGCCACGTTGTAACCAAGGCCGGTGCCGACCGCCAGCGCCGGAGACAGCGAGCCACCGGGTACGCCGGACCACACATTGAGCACATTGGCGAGGTACTTGAACACGCCGAAGCTCTCGCCCGGATTGTGCGGTGCGCCCTGCAGCAATGCGCGCGCCTGATCGTAGCCGGTGCCGTACACGCTGCCGTGGCTGGCCAGACCCAGCCCGACCAGCGCGAGACCGGCAATGCCCGCGATCCACACCGGGTAGCGCGCGCGCAGCGCGGAGAAATGGTGCAAGGGACCGAGGTCGAGCAGGATCAGGCGCGCGAACAATCCGCCTGCCAGTCCGCCCAGAATGCCCACCACCAGCAGCGCCATCCAGCCCTCGCCCAGCGGCAGGCTGGCGCTGATGTTGCCGAAATAGCTGTAATTGCCGAGCAGTCCCAACGACACCACGCCGGCGAACAGCACCGCCGCGATCAGAATGCCGCTGAGGCGATGCTCAAACGTGCCGGCCAGTTCCTCGATGGCGAACACCACGCCGGCCAACGGTGCGTTGAACGCCGCCGCCAGACCCGCACCGCCCCCGGCGAGAATGAAGCGCGCCGCCGCCTTGGGATCATCAAAACCGAAGCGCTTGCCCAGCGTGTACATGATGCCGGCGCCGATCTGCACCGAAGGCCCTTCATTGCCGATCGAGGCACCAGTGAGCAGCGCCAGCGGCGTCAGCAGGAACTTGGCCAGCACCATGCGCGCGCTGACCAGGCGCTCGCTGAGCGCGTGGTTCTGTTCGTCCTGCGCGGCGATCACCTCGGCAATGCCGCCGCCGCGCGCATCGGGCATGTGGCGCGTGATGTACCAGACGATCACGACGAAGCTGGGCGGGGTGATCAGCAGTGCCGCCCAGGCGCGCCCGGCGATGATCTCGGCGAAGGTCGCATAGGCGAGATTGGTGAGCTTCATGAAAGCCACCGCGATCAGGCCCACCAGAATGCCGCCACTCCACAACACCAGCCGCCGTCGCCATGGCGTAGGCTCAGGCTCGTGCTCGCCGTGAACGGGGTGGCGAGTAGCGGGTGGCGGGCGCTCGTCATGCATCGCGGCATTATGGCTTAACCTGCCCACTCGCCCGCGCACTGCGCGCGGGCCGCCATGGCGGCAGGTGGAGTGATCCGGTGAACGCAAGTCTTTCGATACCCAATTTCTGGGATGGTGCGGCGTGGCGCGCGCACAGTTGCCCCTGCGACGATGCCATGCCCGAGACAGGCTGGCATGGCTGGGTGCTGCCGGGCCTGGTGAACGCGCACTCGCACGCGTTCCAGCGCGCCATGGCGGGTCTTGCCGAGCATCGCGTCGTGCATGCTGGCGATGCGCAGGACAGCTTCTGGAGCTGGCGCGAAACCATGTACGCATTCGCCGCGGGTCTTGATCCAGAAACCTTGCACGCGGTCGCGGCGCAGGTCTATGTGGAGATGCTCGAAGCCGGCTACACGCAGGTTTGCGAGTTTCACTATCTGCACCATGCGCCGGACGGCAAGGCTTATGCGCCAGCCAGCGCGATGAGCGCGGCGCTGATCGCCGCGGCGCGCGAGACCGGCATCGGGCTGACCCTGCTGCCCACGCTGTACATGGCCGGCGGCTTCGATCGCCGACCACTGGCCGCGCGCCAGCGGCGCTTCGCGCACACGCTCGATGCGTTCCTCGATTTGCTGACCGAATTGCGCGCGCAGCAAGGCCCAGGGCTGAATGTCGGCATTGCCCTGCATTCGCTGCGCGCGGTGCCGCCGCAAGCGCTGGCCGCGCTGCTGCAATCAGGTCTGGCCGCGCGCGGCCCGCTGCACATCCACATCGCCGAACAGACCGCCGAGATCGATGACTGTCTGGCCGCGCGCGGACAGCGCCCGGTGGCGTGGCTGCTCGATCACGCGCCGATCGACGCGCGCTGGTGTCTGGTGCACGCCACGCACATGGATACCGAGGAAACCGCGCGGCTGGCGCGCAGCGGCGCCGTGGTGGCACTGTGCCCCAGCACCGAGGCCAATCTCGGCGATGGTTTGTTTCCACTCGACAGCTATCTCGATGCGGGTGGGCGTATCGCCATCGGTTCGGACAGCAACATATCGATCTCGCCGGTCGAGGAATTGCGCTGGCTGGAGTACGGCCAGCGCCTGATCCGGCGCGCGCGCAATCTCGCCGCCAGCGCGCAGCAGTCGCACACCGGCACGCGCCTGTACGCGCTGGCGCTGGCGGGCGGGCGTCAGGCGGCCGGTCTGGACGACGCGCCGCTGGATGCGGCGTTGCTGCATCTGGATGCCGCGCATCCCGTGCTCGCCGAGCGCCGCCCCGAGGAAGTGCTGGATACCTGGATCTTCGCCGGCAACGTGCCGCTGTTGCGCGATGTCTGTGTCGGTGGTCGGCACTTGGTGCGCGCCGGGCACCACGTGCAGCGTGAGGCCATCGCGCGTCGCTACCGGCAAGCGCTGGTGCGGCTGCGCGCCTGAGCCCTGGCGGCATCGTTACACTCTCACCTTTTGAGCGGACTCCGAAGATGCGCCTCAGCCAGTTCCATCTCAACACCGTCAAGGAAGTGCCGGCCGACGCCGAGATCGTCAGTCACCAGTTGATGCTGCGCGCCGGCATGCTGCGCAAGCTCGCCGCCGGCATTTACACCTGGACGCCGCTGGGGCTGCGCGTGCTGCGCAAGGTCGAGGCCGTGGTGCGCGAGGAAATGAACCGCGCCGGCGCCATCGAATTGCTGATGCCCTCGATCCAGCCGCGCGAACTGTGGGAGGAAACCGGCCGTTGGCAGAAATTTGGCGGACAGCTGCTCAAGATCAAAGATCGCAAGGATCAGGAATACTGCTACGGTCCCACCCACGAGGAAGTCATCACCGATTTCGCGCGCAACGAGCTGAAAAGCTACCGCCAGTTGCCGGTGAATTTCTTCCAGATCCAGACCAAGTTCCGCGATGAGATCCGTCCGCGCTTCGGCGTGATGCGCGCGCGCGAATTCCTGATGAAAGATGCCTACTCGTTTCACCTCACGCCCGAATGCCTGGCGCGCGAGTACCGCAACATGTACGACGCCTATGCGCGCATTTTCACCCGCCTCGGTCTGCGCTTTCGCGCGGTGCAGGCCGATAACGGCACGATTGGCGGCAACGCCAGCCATGAGTTTCACGTGCTGGCCGATTCCGGCGAGGATGCCATTGCCTTCTCCACTGGCTCGGATTACGCCGCCAATGTGGAAATGGCCGAGGCGCTGGCGCCGGGCGCGCGGCCGACGCCGGTCGAAGCGCTGCAGCGCTTCGCCACGCCGACGCAGAAAACCTGCGCCGAGGTGGCCGCGCTGCTGGGTATCGATCTGGCGCGCACGGCCAAATCGATGGCCTTGATCGGCGAATCGGGTTTTGTGCTGGCGGTGCTGCGCGGCGATCACATGCTCAACGAAATCAAGTTGGCCAAGCTGCCGGGTCTGGCTGAATACCGTCTCGCCAGCGAGGCCGAGATCGCCGAATACCTGGGCGGCGAGTCCGGTTTCATCGGTCCGCTGGGTCCGCGCAAGTCCATCACCGTGGTGGCTGATCGCAGCGTGGCGGTCATGGCCGATTTCGTCATCGGCGCCAATGCCGCGGGTTATCACCTGCGCGGTGTCAACTGGGCGCGCGATTTGCCCGAGCCGGATATCGTCGCGGATATTCGCAACGTGCAGGC
Organism: Metallibacterium sp.; assembly: GCF_054637675.1. Taxonomy (NCBI): domain Bacteria; kingdom Pseudomonadati; phylum Pseudomonadota; class Gammaproteobacteria; order Lysobacterales; family Rhodanobacteraceae; genus Metallibacterium; species Metallibacterium sp. Next base: position 108,046 of record NZ_JBTSRB010000001.1, on the reverse strand, counting down.
CGGCGATGCCGCCGCGGACGGCAGCGGCACGCTGGAAATCGCGCGTGGCATCGAGGTGGGGCATGTATTTCAACTGGGCCAGAAATACGCCGCGGCCATGGGTGCTCACGTGCTCGATGCGCAGGGCAAGGCGCAGACGCCGTTCATGGGCTGCTATGGTATCGGCGTGAGTCGCATCGTGGCCGCGGCGATCGAGCAGAATCACGATGCCGCCGGCATCCTCTGGCCGCAGGCCATGGCGCCCTGGCAGGTGGCGATCTGCGTGATCAACCCCAAAAACGTCGAGGCGGTCAATCAGGCCGCGGCCGCGCTGTATGCCGAATTGCAAGGGCGTGGCTTCGAGGCATTGCTGGATGATCGCGGCTTGCGTCCGGGCGCGATGTTTGCAGATATCGAGTTGATCGGCATTCCACAGCGCGTGGTGATCAGCGAGCGCGGTCTGGCCGCTGGCCAATTCGAATACCGCCGACGCGATGCCAGCGACAGTGAAATGCTGAATAGCGAGCAACTGCTGGCGCGCATCGGCGCTGGTTTGATTTTGATCTGATTAAAGTCTCTGCATTGATGTGGCTCGGCTGAATATTGTGCAATAGCATGCGCGCGTGTAAAAATACGCGTGCTGTAACCGGATCACCGCTGATCCGTATAACTCACACTCATTCGGGAGACGATTCATGGCCATCGATCTGAAAACCTTCAATCACAACCAGCTCAACGAGTTGATCGAGCACGCCAAGGTGCGTCAAGCTGAGTTGGCCAAGGAAAAGCTGGGCGCTCTGCGTGAGCGTATCGAGAACATCATCAAACAGGAGGGCTATAGCCTCGAGGACATTTTTGGCGGACGTGCGCGTCGCGCGCGCAAGAGCACCGGCGTCGTGGCACCGAAGTTCCGCAATCCGGCCAATGCGCAGCAGACCTGGAGTGGTCGTGGCAAACGCCCGCGCTGGTTCCACGAGGCTCTGGCCGCAGGCAGGAAAGAAGCGGACCTGCTGATCAAGTAACTTCAAGTAATCGATTCGCTCTGGCGAATCGTGGAACACCCTGAAACGCCGGCCTTGTGCCGGCGTTTCATTACTCAATCTACAGGCTGCGCCGCGGGCCGACCAGCAAATCGCCAAACAGAAGTCCGGCGACTAGCGCGACCAGCAGTGAAATCAGCAACAGGGCGGCATCGGTGCCGATATGCACATTGCGCTCCAGCAGAGATGACACGCTGCGAAAGCCGACCGCTCCCGGCACCAGCAGGATGATGCCCGGCTCGCGTACCAGCGCACCGGGGCGATGCCGGTAGCGCGCGTAGAGATTGCTCAACGCGGCGATGATCAAACCGCCGACGAACACGCCGAAGCTCGGGCCATACACCCCGGTGCCCATGCGCGTGCTCAGATAGCCGACGATCGCCGCGCTCATGACCAGCGGCCAGTCGCGCGGTGCGGCCTGAAACAGCACGCCGAACGATGCGCTCCCCAACAGCAGCGCTGGAATCTCGGCCCAGCCCGGCACCGCCGTCAGCGGTACGCCGAGGGTGTGCCAGCCGAGCACATCGAGGATTTGCGCGCCAGCCAGCGTGCCGAAAGTGAGCTTGAGCAGGCTGGACAATGCGCCGGCCAGACGCGCCGTTCCCGACACCAGATGCTGCGTGGAGATCTCGCGCACCGCATTGGTCAACGCCAGGCCTGGCATCAGCACGATCAGTCCCGAGATCACCACCGTCTTGATCGCCAGCGGCACGATGAACGCGCTGATGGCGCTGGCGATCAGCGTGGCCAGCAACGCGGCGATGGCCTCGCTGGCCACGGCCAGGCGTGGATGGCTGGTACTGCTCACGGTGACCTGGCCGATGACCACTCCGATCAGCCCGGCCGCAAGCAGGTCGAACCACGAGCCGCGCAGCAAGACCGCCACCATCGCGGCGGCAATGCCAAATGCCGCAACGCTGGCTGGCCCCCACCAGCGCGGCGGTGGCGTGGTCAACGATTGCAACTGGCGGAAGCCGTCCTCGATGTCGAGTGTGCCGGCAATCACCTCGTCAGCGATGCGATCGACCTTGCACAGCCGCGCCAGATTCACATCGCCTGGCGGCAGGCGCATCACTTGCGTGACCTCGGCCAGGGGCGTGGCGCTGGCCGTGCCCCGTGCGCTGGCCGAGAGGATGATCGCTGTCGGGCTCGACCATACCTCGATGCGCAGTCCGAGGCGCTCGCCCACGCGCGACACCGCCATTTCCAGGCGCGGGGCCGCGGTGCCGTACTGGTGCAGACGCCGCGCCGTTTCGACGACAAAGGCCACGCGCGCATTGAACGACGCGCCGCTCGCGCTCATGCGCGGCCTCGCATGCGCGAATCGGGCCGCGCGCTTGCGTTGGACCATCGGCTGCGCGCGGTGACCACCGGATAATGCGCGGTCGAATCGTGCAGCGCGGAGGGCGTCATGGGCTTGGGTGAGGCGCTATCCATAGGCGGTGCGCTGGCGTGGGCGATAGCGGTGATTATCTACAAACGGCTGGGTGAAACGCTGCCGCCGTTGCCGCTGAACCTGCTCAAGAACTTGCTGGTACTGGGCATGCTGCTGCTCAGCGTGCTGGCGCTGCGCACGCCGCTGCCGCATCTGGGTGCCCTCGGCGTGGGCGTCACGCTGCTGTCCGGGCTGCTGGGCATGGCGGCGGCCGACAGCCTGTACTTTGCCGCGCTCAACAAGCTTGGCGCCGGGCGCGCCGGGATTCTGGGCAATCTGTACAGCCCTTTCGTGATCGTGCTGTCGGTGGCGTTCCTCGGCGAAACCATGTGCCCACAGCAGTGGCTGGGGTTCGCGCTGGTCAGCATGGGCGTACTGGTGGTGGGCCATGCGCGCGGGCAGACGTTGGACGTGGATGCGGCGCGCATGCGGCGCGGATTCATGCAAGGCATTGCCGCGATTTTTCTGATGGCGGTGGCGATCGTATTGATCAAGCCATGGCTGGCCGGGCAGCCGCTGCTGTGGATGGTGTTGTTGCGCACGCTAGGCGGTCTGCTGGGCCTGGGTCTGGTGTTCGCATGGCGGCGGCAATCACCGTTGGGCGCCCTGCGCGGGCGACGTTTGCGCTGGCCGTTGCTGCTGGTGGCGGCGTTCATCGGCCAGTACGTGGCCGTGCTGCTATGGGTCGGCGGCTACAAGTACGCGCCGGCCACGGTGGCGGCGATTCCTCAACGAAACCAGCTCGGCGTTCATCGTGTTGCTGGCGGCCTTGCTGCTGCGCGAGCCACTGATCCCGCGCAAGCTGGGCGGCGTGACTTGCACGCTGGCGGGTATTTCCTGCCTGCTGCTGGCTTGATCAGCCGGTATTGGTCGCGTCAGCCGTCGCCGGCGCGGCGTCGTGCACAGCGCGCACCTTGAGCAAGATGCCCTCGGCGCCGACCACCTCGACCTCGCTGCCGGCGGGCAGGTCCGGGCCGGTCGCCAGCCACACGCCATCACCCACGCGCACGCGGCCGCGGCCCTCGCTGATCGCTTCGCTCAGCACCAGACGTCGCCCGATCAGGCCGGCACCGCGGCGGTTGAGGGTGGCCTCGCTGTTCTCGCCGCGCAGAAGGCGCGGGCGCAGCCCGCGCCAGTAGGCCGCGCAGGACAGGAACGCCAGCACGGTAAACGTGACCGCCTGTGCCAGCACGCCCAGTTGCGGCAGCAGCATCACCACGAAGCCGGTGGCTGCGGCGCCGACGCCGACCCACAGCAGGAAATAGCCCGGCGCAAGCACCTCGGCGGCGGCCAGCAGCAGCGCCAGCGACCACCACACGAAATGTCCCGGCATGTTGACGATGAACTGGGTCATGGCCGTGGTCCTGTGGCGGATTTGCGCGCGCCGCTCTCGCTTTGCGCGGTGCGTACCAGATCGGTGATGCCGGCCAGCGCGCCGATCACGCCGGTGGCTTCCATCGGCAGCAGCATGGTTTTCTGGTTGGGCGAATCGCCGAACACTTTCAGCGCCTCGATGTATTTGATGGCGACAAAGTAATTGAGCGCGTTGACATCACCCTGCGCGATCGCGACCGAGACCAGTTCCGTGGCCTTGGCGTCGGCCGCGCCCAGACGCTCACGTGCCTCGGCCTCGCGGAACGCGGCTTCGCGCTTGCCTTCCGCCGCCAGAATGACGCTTTGCTTTTCGCCTTCGGCCTTGAGGATCGCGGCCTGGCGAAAGCCCTCGGCCTCGAGGATGTTGGCGCGCTTCTCGCGCTCGGCCTTCATCTGCCGCGCCATCGAGTCGACCAGATCGCGCGGCGGCTGGATGTCCTTGAGTTCGATGCGCGTGATCTTGAGGCCCCACGGATGCGTGGCCTCGTCCACCACGCGCAGCAGGCGCGTATTGATTTCGTCGCGCTTGCTCAGCGATTCGTCCAGATCCAGCGAGCCCAGCACGGTGCGGATGTTGGTCATCACCAGGTTGATCACCGCCAGCTCCAGGTTGGCCACCTCGTAGGCGGCCTTGGCGGCATCGAGCACCTGATAGAACACCACGCCATCGACCTTGACCACGGCGTTGTCGCGGGTGATCACGTCCTGACTGGCGACATCCAGCACTTGCTCCATCATGTTCACCTTGCGCCCGATGGCGTAGATGAATGGAATCAGGAAATGCAGGCCGGGATCGAGCGTGGCCACGTACTTGCCGAAGCGCTCCACGGTCCACTCATAGCCCTGCGGGACGATGCGCACCAGTTTGACCAGCACGATCACCGCGACCACGACCAGAATCAACGCAAAAACCAATGGCATGCCACGCTCTCCCTGATGTTTTCGCAGTATACGGCGCGCCTGCACGCCTGCATTGGACGAAAGTCATGTCGCGCCTGCGCATGGGTATGCGCGGCGCAGCGGGTGACTGCACGCGCCGCTTCAGTCATCCAGGCGGCGGGCTTGCTTGCGCGTCGGTTGCCGCGCCAGCGCCTGCACAGAGAGTTTGCGCGCGGGGAGCGCGCGCGCAGCCGCGTGGCGTGGGGACCGGCGCAGCACTTCCGCAGTGCCGGCCAGCGCACGCTGAGGCAACAGGCTGGCGCTGTTGGCAGGGTGGCGCCGCACAGCGTCTCCAGGCTCAACCACTCACGTGGACCGGCGGCGCGCACCCCGACGCTGGTGCTCGGCAGCAGCGCGTCGTGCAGTCAAAGCGGCCACCCCGTGCCCTGGTCGCGCGTGGCGCAGCATTGCCCCGGATTCGTGCACGCGCTGGCGCGCGGATGCCTGCGGCATTGTGCAATGGGTATCGTGCGGCGCTCGTGCATCGTGATCGACGAGTGCGGTTGCGTTTGCTGCGCGCAGGTACGGATACCCGATGCTGCCGGGCGCTCAGGTCCGGGAGACCCGCGGCATCGTGCTGCGGACCTTGCTCCTCGTTGCTTCAAGCGCGCGAGCGTCAACTCGTGGCGAAGGTTTGCTCGACCTGTTTCCATGCGCTTTGATCGAGGCGCTGAACCACCGCCAGTGCGCCGAGATTCTCCTCGAGCTGTGCGCTGCGACTGGCGCCGAGGATCACCGTGCTGACGTGCGGATTCTTCAGGCACCAGGCGATGGCCAGTTGCGCCGGGCTGCATCCGAACGTGCGCGCCAGCGCCGGCAGCGCGGCGGCGCGGCGCGCGTGCGCACCGCCTTCGGCATCGAGCACGGCCTCGCGCAGCCAGGCATTGTCGCTCTGGCCCAGACGCGAGTCCGCCGGAACCTTGGCGGCGTATTTTCCGGTGAGCAGTCCGGAAGCCAGCGGCGACCACGTGGTAATGCCGAGACCCAGCGAGTCGTACAGCGGCGCGTATTCCTGCTCGACGCGCTCGCGGTGCAGCAAGTTGTATTGCGGCTGCTCCATCTGCGGGCCGATCAGGTGGTGCGCGCGCGCGAACTCGGCGGCCGCGTTGATGAGTACAGTTGGCCATTCGCTGGTGCCCCAGTACAGCACCTTGCCTTGGCGCACCAGCGTGTCCATGGTCGGCACGATTTCCGCGACCGGCGTGTCCTCGTCGGGTCGGTGGCAGTAGTACAGATCCAGATAATCCACGCGCAGCCGGCGCAGGGCCTGATGGCAGGCGTCGGTGAGGTGTTTGCGCGACAGCCCGTGCTGCGTCGGCGCCGGATCAGGCAGACGCCCGAAGTAGGCCTTGCTGGACACGCAGTAGCTGTCGCGCGGCAGGGCCAGCTCGTGCAGCGCGGCGCCCATCACCTCCTCAGCCACGCCGTGTGCGTAGACCTCGGCATTGTCGAAAAAGTTGATGCCCTGCGCATGCGCATACGCCAGCATTTCGCGCGCGGCGCGCTGATCGACCTGGCGTCCGAAAGTAGCCCAGGCGCCAAAGGACAGCGCGGAGAGCTTGAGACCGGAAGAACCCAGACGGCGGTATTCCATGACGACTCCAGAGGCGAGGGTTCTTCAGGCTGGGGGCAGACATGCGCATGCGCAAGAGCGCGCGGCCCGGTTTGCGGGCGTTGGGGTGGGTGCGCGGGCTACGAAGCCGTAATCGCATACTGCGACTTGCATCAATCTGGCAGCGCGGATCGGCGCGCGCTGACCGCAATGTGGCAAATCTCTCCGTGTTCGCAACATTGCGAAACCGTATGCATGTCGCGGCGCGCGCACGCGCGCGCGGAACTTGCGCACGCCGCGCGACTCTTGATCTGCGTTGCATCTCCCCACCCCCAGATGTCCCAGGAGTCCCTCATGTCTGCTCCCCGACTTGCGCTGGCCGTGGCCATCGCCGCCGCGCTGCTACCGGTTTCCGCGTTCGCCGCCAAGCCTCGAACCAAGCCTGCCGATCATGCCGTCAACATCGACCGCTACTGGGCCAAGCCGCACACCTCGACCACCACGGGTGAAGTGACGATCAATGGCAAGCACATCGATTACACCGCCGACACCGGCACCATCATCCTGCATGACAAGCAGGGCAAGCCCACCGGCGAGATGTTCTATGTGGCGTATATCAAGCGCGGCGTGGATGCCGCCAAGCGTCCGATTTCCTTTCTGTACAACGGCGGTCCGGGCTCGTCCTCGGTGTGGCTGCATATGGGCGCCTTCGGCCCGGTGCGCGTGGTCACCGACAGCCACATCCACACGCCGCCTGCGCCGTACCGGTTGGTCAACAACGATTACAGTCTGCTCGATGCCAGCGATCTGGTGTTCGTCGATGCCATGGGCACCGGTTACAGCCGCATCCTCGGCAAGGCCGAGGGCGGCGTGGGCACGCCGAAGATGTTCTACGGCGTCGATCCGGACGGCCAGGCCTTCGCCCAGTTCATCAGCAACTTCCTGTCGCAATACGGGCGCTGGAACTCGCCTAAATACCTGATCGGCGAGAGCTACGGCACCACGCGCAACGCAGTGCTGGCCAATATCCTCGAGCAGCAGGGCAACATCGACCTCAATGGTGTGGTGATGATGTCGAGCATCCTCAACTTCGATACCAGCATCGACCAGCCCAACCTCAATCCGGGCATCAATCTGCCTTATGCGCTGGCACTGCCCACGTATGCCGCGGTCGCCTGGTACCACAAGGCACTGGCCAATCCGCCGGCCACGCTGCATCCCTGGCTGGACCAGGTGCAGACCTGGGCGATGGGGCCGTACCTGCACGCCTTGAACGAGGGCGCCGCGTTGCCGCAGGCGCAGGAACAGCAAGTCGCCGCGCAGATGGCGGCCTACACCGGATTGCCGGAGCGCTACGTGTTGCGCGCGGATCTGCGCGTGACCGGACCCGAATTCGAACAGACCCTGCTGTTGCCGCGCGGCGAGACCTCCGGGCGGCTGGATGCGCGCTTCTCCGGCCCGACCATGGATCCGCTGGCGGAGTCAGCCATGTACGACCCGCAGAGCGCGGCGATCAGTTCGGCCTACACGGCGGCGTTCAACGACTACGTGCGCAAGACGCTCAAGTTCGGCGGCAAGCACACCTACAAGATCGTCTCCAACACCGTGGGCAACGACTGGAACCTGCTGCACACGCCGCCTGGACAGACCACGCCGGCCTATATCGCCACCAACGTGATGCCCGATCTGGCCGCGGCGATGAGCTACAACCCGGACCTCAAGGTCATGGTCAATGCCGGCTATTACGATCTGGCGACGCCGTACTACGCGGCGTGGTACCAGTTCGAGCAGTTGCCGATGCAGCGCAAGCTGATGCACAACGTCCAGTTCCACTACTACCACGTCGGGCACATGCTCTACGTGCGCCCGCAGGATCTGGTCAAAGTGCACGCGAACATCGTGAAGTTCATCCGCAGCACTGATCACGAGCCTGCGACGCGCTGAGGCTGCTTCAGTTCGTCGCGTCATCGGGAGTCGAATCCGTGGTCGCTGCAGCGGCTGCGGATTCCAGCGCGCGCAACTGGCGCAGCAACTCGCGATACGCGTGCGGTGGACGATTGCCGGCGCGCTCGCCACGGGCCTGCCGGATCAGTGCGCGCAGATTCTGCCGGTCGGCCTGCGCATGATGCTGCAGCAGTTCGCCCAATGCCACGTCACCCTCGGCCAGCAGGTGCTCGCGCAGCGCCTCCAGGCGGTGCGCGTTGGCTACTTCGCGGCGATGCGCCACGGCGTCGCCGCCCAGCGCCGCGCGCGCCGGCGCGAAAACCGCATCGGCATGACGACGCATCAGCTTGGCCAGAAACTGCAGTTGCCGCTTGCGCGCCACGGGCGCGGTGATGCGGCGCACGTGGGCGATTTCCGTGCGCACGTCCTCGGGCAACTCGATGCCTGCCAGGCGCGAGGGCGACAGGGTCAGCAGTGCTTCGCCGAGGTCGAACAGCGCCAGCGCTTCGCGGCGCCGCTGACTGCGGCTGGGCGCTTCGGGCGTGTCGCTTGCGTCGTGGTCGGATTGCATGTCGTGGCACACTGCGCGGCTGATGAGGCGCGCAGCGTAGCGCGCCCGCGACGCGAGACGCACCCATGCCCAATGCCGTGATCGCCGCCGGCGATGCCGATTCCAACCCCGTCGCCGAGCTCGATCGGCTGGCCGTGATCGCCGCCGACGTGATCGCGCGCGCGCGTGACGCTGGCGCCAGTGCAGCCGAAGTCAGCGCCAGCGTCGCGACCGGACTCAACGTCAGCGTGCGTCTGGGCGAGGTGGAAACCGTCGAGCACACGCGCGATCGCGGCTTCAGCCTCACCGTGTATTTCGGTCAGCGCAAAGGCAGCGCCAGCACCGCCGATCTCAAGTCCGAGTCGATCGCGGCGACGCTGGAGCACGCCTGCGCCATCGCGCGTCACACCGAGCCCGATCCGGCCGCCGGCTTGGCCGATGCCGCGTTGATGGCCAATCAGTTCCCCGACCTCGACCTGTGGCACCCGTGGTCGCTGAGCGTCGATGACGCCGTAGAACTCGCGCAGCGCTGCGAGGCCGCCGGCCTGGCCGTGGCCGGCATCGGCAACAGCGAGGGCGCCAGCGTCGGCAGCGGCAGCGCGCTCGAGGTGTACGCCAACTCGCATGGTTTCATCGGTCGCGAGCACGCCACGCAGCACTCGATGTCGTGCGCGCTGATCGCCGGCAACGGCGAGGATGGCATGCAGCGCGATTACTGGTGGGACAGCGCGCGCGCGCGCGGCGACTTGATGGACGCCGCGGCGCTGGGCCGGCACGCCGCCGAGCGCACGCTGGCGCGGCTGGGCGCGCGTCCGCTGGCTACGCGCACCTGCAAGGTGCTGTTCACGCCGGACACGGCGCGCTCGCTGCTCGGGCATCTGGTCGGCGCGGTCAGCGGTGGCGCGTTGTATCGGCGCGCCAGTTTCCTGCTCGACCAACTGGGCCAGAGTCTGTTCCCGGCGCACATCAACATCATCGAGCGCCCGCGTCTGCCGCGCGGTCCGGCTTCGGCCGCGTTCGACGCCGAAGGCGTGGCCACGCGCGAGCATCCGTTGATCGAAAACGGCGTGCTCAGGCGCTACGTACTGGGCAGTTACTCGGCGCGCAAGCTGGGTCTGGCCAGCACCGCCAACGCCGGCGGCGTGCGCAATCTGATTCTGGAACCGGGCGCTCTGGATTTCGCGCAGATGCTCGATGCCATGGGCACCGGTCTGGTGGTGACCGAGCTGATGGGGCAGGGCGTCAACACCGTCACCGGCGATTACTCGCGCGGCGCGGCGGGATACTGGGTGGAGCGCGGCGTGATCGCGCATCCGGTCGAGGAAGTCACCATCGCCTCCAACCTGCGCGCCATGTTCGCCGACATCGAGGCCGTGGGTAGCGATCTGGATGCGCGCGGCGGGCTGATGACGCCCTCCCTGCTGATCCGCGAGATGACCGTCGCCGGCGCGGAGTAGGGCACCTCGAAAAACCTTTCGAGGTGGCCAGCATGGCAAGGACGCCATGCCGCGCCCATCGCGCAAGCGGTGGACAGCGCGTTCCAGAGAGCGCTGCGCGTCAACCACAACGCCGGCGGCGCGTTGTCGATGGCATGCGGCGGCCACGTGGCCGCGGAGTGCGATCATGGGTGCTGCCGATGCAAGACGCGCCGCCAGCGCGCTCAATCGTCTCGGGCTGGGCGCGCGCAATGGCGAGATCGCCGCGCTGGGTGATGCCGAATCCTGGGCGCTGAGGCAATCGCGCCAGCGTGCCGACGATCTGGGCGTGTTCGCCGGCCTGCCGGACAGTCTCGATTACCTGCGCAAGGAAGCGCAGTTGCAGCGGCGACGGCGCGTGCTCAAGCGCGAGGAGGCCGGCCAGCCGGCGCCGGCCGTGCCCGGCAAGGCCGGCCAGCCGGTCAATCCGCTGGCGCGTTTGTATGCGCGGATGTTTGGCGCTGCTCTGCGTCGCGAGGCCAGCGCGCGCTGGCAACTGGCCGCGCGCGGCGACACGCCGTTGGCCGAGCGTCTGGTGCGCTTCTGGTCGAATCATTTCGCGGTGTCGGTGGACAAGGGTCCGGCGCGCTTGTACGCCGCGCCGATGGAGCGCGAGGCGATCCGTCCGCACCTCAACGGGCGCTTTCAAGACATGTTGCTGGCGGTCGAGCAGCATCCGGCGATGCTGCGCTATCTCGATCAGGCGCAATCGGTGGGGCCGGACTCGCCGCTGGCCGAGCGCGTCGATCGGCGCCTGGCGCGGCGCGCCGGTGGCCAGCCCGCGCGCAAGCTGGGGCTCAACGAAAACCTCGCGCGCGAGATCATGGAGTTGCACACCCTCGGCGTCGGCGCGCACTACACGCAGGCCGATGTCAGCCAGTTCGCGCGCGCGCTGACCGGCTGGAGCCTGCCGCTGCCGCGCGAGTTGGAGCAGGGCGATGTGACCCGCGCGTTCAAGTTTCGCCCGTTCGCGCACGAGCCCGGCAGCGTCACCGTGCTGGGCCGAACCTACGCCGACGACGGTGAGGATCAGGCCAAGGCCATCCTCGCCGACTTCGCCGTGCATCCGGCCACCGCGTGGCATCTGGCCACCGAGCTGGCCACGCATTGCGTCAGCGACACGCCGCCGCCGGAACTGGTCAGCGCCATGGCACAGGCCTACCTCGCCAGCGGCGGCATGCTGCCGGCTCTATACGCGGCCATGCTCGAGCATCCGGCCACCTGGGCGCCGCAGGCGCGCAAGATCCGCACGCCGCAGGATTTGCTGTATGCGGGATTGCGCGCCGGTGGCATCGATCCTGGCGACAAGCCGCAGCCCTGGGAAGGTTTCTTGATGCGCCTGGGCCAGCCCACCTTCATGCCGCGTTCGCCGGCGGGCTATACCGATGTCGCCGCCGACTGGGTGGCGCCGGATGCGCTATGGAAGCGCGTGCAAGTCGGCGAGGCGCTGGCCGAGCGCGTGGCGCGCATCGGCCTGGAGCCGCGCGCGCTGGCGGCGGGCGTGATCGGCCCGCTGTTGCGTGCGGACACGGTCACCGCGCTGGCGCGCGCCGAGGCGCCCGAGCAAGCCGTGGCGCTGCTATTCGCCAGTCCCGAGTTTCAGTGGAGGGTGTGAGATGAGCACGCGCCGCGAATTTCTGCGCCTGATGGGTTTGTCCGCCGCCGCCGCCGCCACGCTGACACTGTGGCCGGGCATCACCCACGCCACCACCGGCAGCGATACGCGCTTTCTGGTGCTGATGCTGCGTGGCGGCCTGGATGGCCTGCACGCGCTGCCGCCCTACGGCGATCCGGGTTACGCGCAATTGCGCGGGCCGCTGGCGCTGTCGCCCTCCGGGCCTACCGCCGAGACCGCCGCCGCGCTCAGGCTGGACGGCACCTTCGCGCTGCATCCGGCGCTGGGCTTTGCGTGGCAGCTTTATCAGCGCGGTCAGTTGCTGCCGATCGCCGCCGCCGCGCCGCCATACTGGGGGCGCTCGCATTTCGAGGCGCAGGATTGCGTCGAGAATGGCACCGCCACACCCGATGGCGCGCAGACCGGCTGGCTCAATCGCGCGGTCGCCGCGCTGCCGGGCGTCGATGGCCTCGCGGTGAGCACGGTGATGCCGCTGATGATGCGCGGCGGCGGACGCATCAGCACCTGGTCACCGCCGCTGCCGATGCGCGTCAACCCGATCTTGCTGCAGCGCCTGGAGCCGCTGTATGCCGAGGATCCGCATCTGGCCGCGGCCTTTGCCGACGCGCTGGCCAACAACGGCGCAACCAGTGGCGCGGCCATGGGCGCCGACGGGGCGATGGGGGCCGGCAAGGCCAAGGCCATGGGCAGCGGCGGACGCCTGCCGCAGTTGATGCAGGCCGCGGGCACGTTCATGGCCAGGGCCGATGGTCCGCGCATTGGTTTTGTCGAGGATTACGGGTGGGACACCCACGCCAATCAGGCCGCGATTCTGGCGCGCAAGCTCAAGGAGCTGGACGACGCTTGCGCCAGCTTCGCGCAGGCGGCGCAGCCGGTGTGGTCGCGCACGGTCATGGTGATGGTCACCGAATTCGGTCGTACCGCGCGCATCAACGGCACCAATGGCACCGATCACGGCACCGGCGGGGTGATGTTCGTGGCCGGCGGCGCGGTGGCCGGCGGGCGCGTGGGCGGGCAATGGCCGGGCATGCAGCCGCGCCATCTGTATCAGGATCGAGACATCCATGCGACCACTGATTTCCGCGCCGTGTTCAAAGGTTTGCTGGCCCAGCACCTGGGCCTGGGCGAGGGCGCGCTGGCCACGCGCGTGTTTCCGGGTAGCGCGGCGCTGGCACCGCAGGCTGGATTGCTGCGTACGATGCTGGCCGCGTGAGGCGGACGCGCGTGCGTCACGAAGATTGACAGCGCGCAGCGCGCGCGTGAGGCTTGCAGGCGCCACCATAGGGAGCCTGTCATGAGCGAAGAAAACCGGTACACCACGCCGCCGCCGCCGCCGCCGCCGCCGACCGCCAGCGCGCCCGCGCAGCCCAGCGAAATGGATCAGCGCAACTGGGCCATGTTCACGCACCTGTCGGCGCTGACCGGCATTTTCACTGGCGGCCTCGGTTTCATCCTCGGCCCGCTGATCCTGTGGCTGATCAAGAAGGACCAGATGCCGCAGGTCAACGAGGCCGGCAAGGAGGCGCTCAACTTTCAGTTAACCATGCTGATCGCGTTGCTGATCTCGCTGGTGCTGATAGTGATCCTGATCGGTTTCCCGCTGATGTTTGCGGTCGGCATCTTCGATGTGGTCATGGTGATCATCGCCGCGGTGCAGACCAGCAACGGCACGCGCTACCGCTATCCGCTGACGATCCGCTTCATCAACTGAGCGCATGGTCGCTACCCGCAGTGGTCGCGGCCATGCGCGTCTCAGCGCGCGCGCGCCGCGGCATGATGCGCCAGATCGCGCAGCAGATCGGCCTTGGCGCCGAAAGGCGTCAAGGCTTGCAGCGCCAGCGCGGTGACCTCGTGCAGGCGCCGCTGCGCGCCGTCCATGCCCAGCAGCGTCGGAAACGTGGGTTTGCCCTGGCGCAAATCCTTGCCCACGGTCTTGCCCAGCGTCGCGGTGGCGCCTTCGACATCGAGCAGATCATCGCGGATCTGGAATGCCAGCCCGAACGCCGCCGCGTAGTCATCGAGCGTGGTCAGCGTGGCGTCGTCGGCCGCGGCGGCCAGCGCGCCCATGCGCACGCAGGCGCGGATCAGCGCACCGGTTTTCAGCGCGTGCAAATGCTCCAGCGCGGGCAGGTCCAGATCGCCGCCGGTCGCGGCCAGATCCAGTGCCTGGCCGCCCGCCATGCCATCGGCACCGCAGGCAGTCGCCAGGGTGCGCAGCATGCACAAGCGCGTGGCGGCATCGACATCGAGCGTGGTGTCATGGGCGAGATGATCGAAGGCCAACGCCTGCAGTGCATCGCCGGCAAGGATCGCCGTGGCCTCGCCGAACGCGACGTGGCAGGTGGGGCGACCGCGGCGCAGGTCGTCGTCGTCCATCGCCGGCAAATCGTCGTGGATCAGCGAGTAGGCGTGGATCAGCTCGGCCGCCACGGCCGGCGCATCGAGGCGTGGCAGCGGCGCCTGCAGCAACATGCCGGTCGCATAGGTCAGCAGCGGCCGCAGGCGCTTGCCGTTGCCCAGTGCGGCATAGCGCATGGCTTGCTGCAAGCGACCGGGACCATGATTGGCGGGTGGCAGAGCGCGCTCAAGTGCCGTCTCGCTGCGCGCGGTCAGCGCAGCGAACGCGGGGCCAAGCTCAGAGAGCGTCGGATTCAAAGGGTTCGGCGTGATCGGGGGCTTCAGGATCGAGCAGTTTGCGCACGCGCAGTTCGGCCTGATCCAGCGCGCCCTGGCAGTTGCGGTACAGGGCGACGCCGCGTTCGAACGCGGCCAGCGAATCATCCAGGCTCAGATCGCCTTGTTCCATGCGCGCGACCAGAGCCTCGAGTTCGTCCAGCGATTGCTCGAAGGCAGCCGGCGGGCTGGGTGTGGTCGGCGCGTTGCTGGTGGACTTGGCCATGGCCGCGAACGCTAGCGCAGCGCAGGCGGCGATTCAATCGCTGGTGTCGTTTTGCCGAAGATTCGGGGCGCCGTCGAGGCGTGCCCGCAGCGGTGCGGTGCGCCGCCACAGTGGACGCACGCCGCGCGCGGTGAAGTACGTCTGTCCGGCTGCGGTCAGCGCGATATCGCCCAGCGCCAGTGTTTCACCCGTGGTGTTTTCGATCAGCGGGCAGCGCGCGCGCTGCCAGGGCGGAATGCCGGCGCGCTGGAACAGGCTGCCCAGATCGCGCGCGTGCACGCTGCCGTCTGGCCGCACGCGTTCGCCCGCGCGGCAGGCGCGCGCGCGCAGGGGTGGGTTGAATCGCGCGGGGGCATCCAGGCACAGCGCGGCGCCTCCCGGCAGCGCCAGCGGCGCGCCATCCCAGACCAGGTTCCAGTCGGATACGGGCGGCGGCAACCACGGCTCCGCGTACAGTCGGCCGCGCCAGGCACGCAGCACGCTGCGCGCATAACGCAGCTCCGGATTGCGATCGCGCGCGGCCTCGCGCAGCATGGTTCGCAGCGCGCCGCGCTGCGCGCTGCTGGGCACATCGAGGCCGAGCGGGTGCAGCCAGCGCGCCAGCACGGGTGCGCGCAGCAGGTCCGGCAAGGCCAGCCATGCGGCGACGTCGAGCGTTTGCGTCGGCGCATCGAGCAGCGTGCGCAAGACTTCCGCGCTGCGCCACGCGAGATCATCGGCCAAAGCGCGCTGCACACGCGCGACGTGCAGCAGCGCGGCGGATGCCTCGGGCCAGTGGCGCCCGAGTCGCGGCAGGATGTGCTGACGCAAGAAACTGCGCGCGTGCGCGGGATCGTGGTTGGCGGGATCGTCGATCACGCGCAGGCTGTGCACTTCGATATGCGCGCGCAGCATGGCGCGCGGCACCTCGAGCAGCGGCCGCCACAACCAGCCGCAGGCGAACGCACGCAAGTCACGCATGCCACCCAGTCCCTCGGGTCCGGCGCCGCGCAGCAGCTTGAGCAGCACGGTTTCGGCCTGGTCCTCGCGATGCTGCGCCAGCACCAGCAGGCCGCCCGGTGGCAACTGCGCGGCCAGCGCGGCATAGCGTGCGGCGCGCGCGGCGGCCTCCATGCCCGCGCCGCCGCGCGTGTCCACACGCACGCGCAGCAAAGTGATCGGTACCTGCCAGTGCGCACATTGCTGCAGGCACTGCGCGGCCCAGCGCGGGCTGTCGGGGTGCAGGCCATGATCGACATGCAGCGCGTGCAGATCCCGCGCGCGCGCTGCCGGCAATTGGCTGAGCGCATGCAGCAGTGCGCTGGAATCAGGGCCGCCGCTATAGGCCACGCGCAGCGCGCCGGGCGGCGCAGCCACAAGCGCGGCGCTGAGCAGGGCGGGCAGGTCGCGGGTCATGCGGTGCATCAGGCCAAAGCCGCGCGGCAAACGCAAATGCTTGCACGCACTGCGCGCGCTGCGCATGCTGCGCGCCGCACAACGGAACCCGCGAATGAATTTGCCCGACAAGCTCGAGGATTGGCTGGGCTACCAGCAACGTCAGCACATGCAGCCGATCGCGCTGGGTCTGCAGCGCGTGCGCGATGTGTGGCAGGCACTGGGCGCGCCACGTCCCGCGGATTGCGTGATCAGCGTGGGCGGCACCAACGGCAAGGGGTCGACCGTGGCGTTTCTCGAAGCCATGCTGCGCGCGCGCGGTCTGCGCGTCGGCGCCTACACCTCGCCGCATCTGTTGCGCTACAACGAGCGTGTGCGCATCGATGCGCACGATGCCGAAAACACAGCCCTGTGCGTGGCCTTCATGCGCATCGAGCAGGCGCGCGGCGCCACGCCGCTGACCTATTTCGAATACGGAACCCTGGCCGCGCTGCTGCTGTTCGCGGATGCGCACCTGGACGTGGCGCTGCTGGAAGTGGGGCTGGGCGGGCGCCTGGATGCGGTCAATATCATCGATGCCGATGTCGCCATCGTCACCACCATCGGCATCGATCACACCGAGTATCTGGGTCCGGACCGCGACAGCATCGGCCGCGAGAAGGCCGGCATCGCGCGCGCCGGGCGGCCGTTGATCATCGGCACACTGGACCCGCCGCCGGGCCTGCTCGACAGCGCGCTGGCGAACGGTGCAAGCGTGCTGCGTCTGGGCGTGGATTTCAGCGTGGCGCCGCAAATCGATGCCTGGCGCTGGCAGGCGCGGCAGATGGCGAACGATGGTTTCGACAAAGTGCAACCCGCTTCGGTGCAGTTCGCCGATCTGTCGCTGCGTGCGCCGCATCAGATCGACAACGCCGCCGCGGCGCTGGCGGCCTTGTGGGCGCTGCGCACGCGCCTGGGCTGGGACGCCGTGGCCTGCGCGCGTGGCTTGCAGGCGACGCGTCTGCGCGGTCGCCTGCAGTCCTGCGGCGGTCAGCCCGAACTGATTGTGGACGTCGCGCACAATCCGCAGGCAGCGTCCGAATTGGCGTTGTGGCTGGATGCGCAGCCACGTGTGCCCACCCACGCCGTGTTCAGCGCGCTGGCGGACAAGGACATCGCCGGTATCGGCGCCGCACTGGGCGCGCGCATCGCGCACTGGCACGTCTGTGCCATCAGCGATGCCGGCGCGCGCGGTCTCGACGCCGCCAGCGTTGCCGCACGCTTGCGCGTGGCGCTGCCGCAGGCCGCCATCAGCTTGCATGTGGACGTGCACGCTGCGCTGACCGCGGCGCGTGCAGTGCTGCCTGCGAACGGGCGTGCGCTCGCCTTCGGCTCCTTTCACATTGCCGGCGCCGTGTTGGACCGGTTGCCGTCGCAGGTCTGAACGCGGCGATAGCGGCAGCGAGGGGACGCCGCGCAGGCGCTATAATCCGCCGCCCTTCCAGCCCGCGAGAGCGCCTGTGGATGCACGCCTGAAACAGCGTTTGATTGGTGCCGCCGTGCTGCTGGCGCTGATTGTCATCGTGGTGCCGATGTTCTTCTCGGGTCACGAGCAGGGCGGCAACGCCACGACCTCGGTCAGCCTTGGCATTCCGGCGCAGCCCGAGCCGCCGCTGCAGAGCAAGACGCTGGAGCTTGGCGCGCCGGCGCCTGCTGCGACCACCGGCCAGTCGCTGCCGGGCGGGCGTCTGGCCACGGTGACGATTCCGGGCCAGCCTGCCGATGCCAGTAGCAGTGGCGCCTTGCCGCGACCCGCGCCGGGCATGTCTGCGACCAACGCGCCGGGGCCGGGCCCGAGCACGGCGCCAGCGTCGGCGCCAGTACCAGCGGCAACCGTGGTACAGCCGAAGAAGTTATCCGCGCCGCTGCCGATAGGCACGGCCGCGCAGGCGGGCTACGTGATCAATCTGGGCGTCTATGCCGATATGGGCAACGCCCGCGCACTGGCCGCGCGCGTGCACAAACTCGGCATCAAGGTGGGCCTGCAGCCGATGGTGCGCGCGGATGGGCCGATGGTGCGCGTGTATGCGGGGCCGTATCCCAATCGCGCCCTGGCGGAAGCGGCGCGGCTGCGCATCCATGCGCATGAGCCGCACACGGCGGCGGTGCTGACTCCCAGCCCGACCAACCTCAGCGCTGACCAACCAGCCGCCGCGCTGCCGGCCGGGCAGCCGGGTGGCTGGGTGGTGCAATTGGGCGCCTTCGACAATGCGACGGTCGCCAACACCCTGAAGGATCGTGCACTTGCCGCGGGATTCCCTGCCTACACCGATACCATGCGCACCGCGCAGGGCGCCACGCTGTGGCGCGTGCGCGTGGGGCCGGAGGCCAGTCGCGCCGCCGCCGTGGCCTTGCGCGCGCAGTTGCAGGCCAAGCTGGCACAGGATGGCATCGTGGCCGTTGCGCATTGAGCCGGCGGGATTGCCGTGAGCGCCGCCGACTACGCCATCGTCGCAGTCATCGCGATCTCGGTGCTGCTGGGACTGTGGCGCGGCTTGATCGCCGAAGTGCTGGCGCTGGCGGTCTGGGTCGTGGCGCTGTGGGCCGCATGGCAGTTCGGCGAGAGGGTGTCGGCATACATGCCGGCGGCATTGCGCGAGCCATCCGCGCGATTGTTCGCGGCGTGGGCGCTGATTTTCGTGCTGGTGCTGATCGTTGGCGCCGTGCTCGGCTGGCTGCTGCGCATGCTGGTGCAGGGCACCGGCCTGTCCGGCACTGATCGCATGCTAGGCATGCTGTTTGGTGCCGCGCGCGGCGTGCTGATCGTGACCTTGGGCGTGCTGTTGCTGGGCATGACGCCGTTTCCGCGTGATCCGTGGTGGCGTCAGTCGGCGCTGATTCCCAGCTTTCAGCGCGCGGCCGAGGCCTTGCAAGCGCGCTTGCCGCCCGGCGTGGCGCGCTACGTGCGCTTTGATCCAGCGCCGCCTGCGGTCAAGCTGCCGTTCGCGCTGCCATCCCATGCGGCTGCGCCCCCCTCATCGCCCGAGTCCTGAAACCATGTGCGGAATCATCGGCATCGTCGGCCGCGCCGACGTTGCATCGCAACTCTACGACGGCCTGACCGTGCTGCAGCACCGCGGCCAGGACGCCGCCGGCATCGCCACGCTGGACGGCGCGCGCCTGCGCCTGCACAAGCACAACGGCCTGGTGCGCGATGTGTTCCGCGAAGAGCACATGCGCGTGCTGCTGGGCCGCGCCGGCATCGGTCATTGCCGCTACCCGACCGCGGGTTGCGCGGATGCCGGCGAGGCGCAGCCGTTCTATGTGAACTCGCCCTACGGCATCGCCTTCGCGCACAACGGCAACCTGATCAACACCGACGCCCTGCGCCGCGAGTTGTTCGAGGACGACCGCCGTCATATCAACACCGACTCTGATTCCGAGGTTTTGCTCAACGTGCTCGCACATGAGCTGGCTGCCGCGGCGCCGCACAAGTTCAGCGCCGAGGGTTTGTTCGACGCGGTCACCCAGGTGCATCGGCGCGCGCGCGGTGGCTACGCCTGTGTGGCGTTGATCATGGGCCAGGGCCTGCTGGCGTTCCGCGATCCCAACGGCATCCGTCCGCTGGTGCTGGGCGTGCGTGAAGGCGCTGCAGGCAACGAATACGCGCTGGCCTCCGAATCGGTGGCGTTCGACATACTCGGCTTCAAGCGCTTGCGCGACGTGGCGCCGGGTGAGGCGGTGTTCGTCGGGCTCGACGGCAGCCTGCACAGCCGCGTGTGTACGGCCGGCGCGCCGCACGCGCCGTGCATTTTCGAGTATGTGTACCTGGCGCGACCGGACTCGATGATCGAGGACGTCTCCGTCTACAAGGCGCGGCTGCGCATGGGCGAGCGCCTGGGCGCCAAGATCCGGCGCCTGCGCCCGGACCACGACATCGATGCGGTGATTCCGATCCCGGACACCGCGCGCACCGCGGCCAGTTCGCTGGCGGCGGTGCTGGGCGTGCCGTTTCGCGAGGGCTTCGTCAAGAATCGCTACATCGGCCGCACCTTCATCATGCCGGGGCAGGGCGAGCGCGCGAAGTCGGTGCGCCGCAAGCTCAATCCAATCGAGCTGGAATTCCGCAAGAAAAGCGTGCTGCTGGTGGATGACTCGATCGTGCGCGGCACCACCTCGAAGCAGATCATCCAGATGGCGCGCGAAGTCGGTGCGCGCAAGGTGTATTTCGCCTCGGCCGCGCCGCCGGTACGCTACCCGAACGTCTACGGCATCGACATGCCAGCCGCGCACGAGCTGGTCGCTCACGGGCGCAGCGAGGCCGAGGTCGAGACGCTGCTGGGCGCCGATTGGCTGGTGTATCTGGATCTGGCTGATCTGGAAGCGGCCGTCGCCGAAGGCAACGAGGCGTTGACGCGTTTCGATGCCTCGTGTTTCAACGGCGAATACGTCACCGGGTTGGACGCGGGATATCTCGAAGCCCTCGAAACCGCGCGTTCGGACGACGCCAAGACGCGCCGTCGCACGGGCTGAGCGCGCCGCCGCGCTGACGCGCTGCCGCAGTTGGCCTGCCAGTCTGGCGGTCACCACACCCAGGCAGTGCCGTGATCTGATCGTAGCCACCCCTCAGAGGCCTGCGGGCATGCCATGCTGGTGCGTGGCAGCCGGATTCATGCCTTTCCCGCGGCCGCGGCCGTGGCGATCAGGAATGCGACCCAAGGTCGCACGCCGTGCGCGAGTCTGCGCTGACTGCGCGAGCGCTTGGCCGCAGCCGGCCAGAGCCTGTCAGTGCTTGCCGCCAATATGCCGATCTTGCGCATACAGATAGGCTTGAATTGCTGTATTTCGACGAAGATCTAGAATTTTCAGCGTGTATTGACGGTTTGTTGTTGATCGATCTGCATCGTTCTGCGTGCGGTGAAACGCGTGCGTCACAGGCCATCGACAATGCCTGCGCCGGCGAATATCTCGGCCGCCTGGGCGCGCGCAAACCGGTGCCGTGAACAGAGCGTCGGCAGCGTCTGCTGCACTTGGCGCGACGCTCATGTTTACGATCCGGCATGTTTTACAAAAGTGTCATGAGAAGCTGTTAGCCTTTTGTTACTCGCGCGATAGCTGCGCGTAAGGGGGTTGCTGGCATGTTATCGCTTCCGCAATGCGCGGGAGGACGTGCTGCGCCCAATCCTTACTTTTCTGTGAGCAAGGGCACATCCATGAGTAATCAAATCCGCGTCAAGGTACTGCCGTTCGCCATCGCCACGTTGCTGGCGTTCTCCAGCGCTCATGCGCAAAACACTTCATCGGCCGTGACCGGTCAAGTGGTCGATGCGCAGGGCAAGCCGGTGGCGGGCGCCACCGTCACCATCGTCAACGTGCCCTCGGGCACCACGCGCGTGGTCACCACCGATGCCAGGGGCAACTACAACGCGCAGGGTCTGCGCGTCGGTGGGCCGTTCGATATCACAGTGAAGAAGGACGGCATGGAAACGTCCGAGAAGGACGGCATTTACCTGAAGTTGGCGGAAACCAGCACGCTGGATTTCAGCATCGGCGTGCAGGCCAAGGAGCTGGGCGCGGTGACCGTCACCGCCGCGGCGATGAACACCTTGTTCCAGCCCGAGAATCGCGGGCTGACGACCAACGTGACGCAGCGCGAGATCGACACGCTGCCGGCCACCGGCCGCAGCCTGCAGGATTACGTGCGTCTCGATCCGATGGTCAACGTCAATGCCTCGGGTGGAATCTCGGCTCTGGGCCAGAACAGCCGCTACAACAACATCAACATCGACGCGGTGCCCACCAATGATCCGTTCGGTCTCGAGGCCGGCGGCATGCCTTCGCTGGGGCAGCCGATCTCGATCGACACCATCAGCGAGATCAACGTCTCGACCAACAACTACGACGTCACCAACGCGCGCAACGTCGGCGCGCAGATCAATGCGGTGACCAAGAGCGGCACCAACCAGTTTCACGGCGATGTCTATTACGTCTATCTGCCCAAGCAGTGGGTGGGCAATGGCGCGTCAGACACGCCGTTCACCGGTTTCACCAAGAACACTACGGCTGGCTTCACCCTGGGTGGCCCGATCATCAAGGACAAGCTGTTCTTCTTTGTCGCCTACGAGGATCAGAAATCCACCGCGCCTGCCCCGGACATCGGCATCATCGGTTCGGGCAAAGGCAGCATCGTTCCCATCACGCAAGCGCAGCTCGACCAGATCACGCAGATCGCGCAGGGGTATGGTTTCGCTACCGGCAGCAGCCAGCTCGGCGCGCCCAACACGGACGAGAAGCGCTACCTCGCCAAGTTCGACTGGAACATCAACAACAACCACCGCATCGAGTTTCGCTACGACCGTACCAAGAGCAATCTTGCCGTGATCAGTGGCAGGGGCGGCTCGGGTGGCTATGTGAATCTAGCCAGCGCCAACTACTCGCAGTTGCGCGATTTCAAGAACTACGTGATCAACACCTACGACGACTGGTCCGACACGTTCTCGTCCGAGACTTCGGTGTCCTATGGCAGCTATCTGCGCGCGCCGCTGTTGAATGGTCCGTTGTCGCCGCAGGTGCAGGTATACGTCAACGGCACCAGCGGCCCCAGCGTGTACATGGGCACCAACTACTCGTACCAGGCCAACAGCCTCGACACCAAGACGTGGACCGGCTTCTGGGCAGGCACGCTGTTCCTCAACGATCACACCGTGAAGTTTGGCGTGGACTTCCTGCGCAACAACTACAACAACCTGTTCCTGCAGTACTACGCGGGTGGCTACCAGTTCACCAGCATCGCCAACTTCCAGGCAGGCAACTATTCCTCCTACCAGTTGCGGCAGCCGAGCAGCGGGAATCTGGCGGATGCCTCGGCGATCTGGTCCTATGACAACTGGGGCTTCTTCGCCCAGGATGTCTGGCAGATCAACGATGCGTTGAACCTGCAATATGGCCTGCGCTGGGATGTGCCGCGCGTGCCCACGGCGCCGGCCTACAACGCCTTCTTCACGCAGACCTTCGGCCTGCGCAACAACAGCACCATCAATGGTCATTCGGTGCTGGAACCGCGGCTGTCGTTCAACTATACCTTCGACACTGCGCGCCCGACCCAGTTGCGTGGCGGCATCGGCCTTTTCATGGGCGCGACACCGGCGGTGTGGCAATCCAATCCATTCACCAACAACGGCATCAACGTCACCACCTACACAGCCTACAACCCGGCCACCGGCGGGCCGCTGTCGTCCAATCCGTACAACCAGCCCAGGCCAGCGACCAACCAACCCAAGCAGACGGTGGATTTGCTCAGCAGCAACTTCCAGCAGCCGACGGTGTTGAAGACCTCGCTGGCACTCGACCATGAGCTGCCGTGGTGGGGCATGGTGGCCAGCGCCGAGATCTCCTACGTCAAGGATCAGGATGCGATCTATTACCAGAACCTCAACCTCGGCGCGCCGACCACGATGGGTCCGGACGGCCGCCCGATCTTCTACAAGCTCAACGGCAACGGCACCATCTGCACCACGTCCAGTTGCAGTCTGGCCAAAGCCAATCCCAAGTTCAGCAGCGTGATGTATCTGGACAACACCACGCAGGGCAGCGCCACCTACACCACGCTGCGCTTGCAGCATCCAGGTGACGGAGATGGCTTTGGCTGGTCGCTGGCGTGGACGCATGGTCGGGCCTCCAGCGTCAGTCCTGGATCGTCCTCGGTAGCCTATTCCAATTGGAGATACAGCCCATCAGTCAATCCCAACGGCGATGTCGCCTACAACACCAATTTCAACGTGCGCAATCGTCTCGGCGGCTATCTGGCGTGGTCGCACAAGTTCTATCGCGACTATCGCACCAGTTTCGGCGCGTACCTGAATGTGGCCAGCGGCACACCCTACAGTTGGGTCTATGGCAATGATGCCAACGGCGATGCCGTGTACTACAACGATCTGGTCTACGTGCCGACCGGACCTGGCGATGTCGAGTTCACCAGCAATACCTCGGCGCAGTTGCAGCAGCAGTTTTTCAACTACATCAAGTCGCAGCCCGGGCTGAGCAAATATGCCGGGCACGATGTGCCGCGCAACGGCAGTTCGCTGCCGTGGACGCATCAGCTCGATCTGCGCATCAGCCAGGAAATCCCGGGTCTGTTCGAGGGCAACAAGGGCGAGGTGGTGCTGGATGTCTACAACTTCCTCAACATGCTCGACAAGAACTGGGGACAGCTACCGGCGCTCGGCTATGACCCGCAGACCCGCAATCTGGCGAATTTCGCGGGGATCGATCCTGCCACCGGCAAGTACATTTATGATCTGAGCCGTTATGCCGACGCCAATGGCAACTATGCGCCGCAGACGTTCGGACTGCTCGACGGCGTGGGTTCAAATACCTCCAAGGTTTTGTCGCGCTGGTCGGTGCAGATGACAGTACGCTACAAGTTCTGATACTGCCCTGTGCCTCAAACATGGCCGGCGCCCGCGGGGGCGCCGGCCTTTCTGTTTCGGCAAGCTTGCAATCGTCATCCGCCGGGATGATGCTGATCGGCTGGAATCAGCATGTCCGCGGAGAACGCATCATGAATGTCAACAGGGAGGCACGCGACGAGGATTACCTGCCGCCGCAGCCGCCGGTCAAAGGCGTGGTGAGCGCGCGCATCTCGCCCTCGGGGGGCCTCGACGTGCTCTCGCGCAACGAGGTGGCGATGCTGCGCGATGTCAGCGCCTCGGGGCTGCATGGCTTGCTGCGCCGCTGCGCGCTGGCGGTGCTGACCTCGGGCAGCGAAAGCGACGACCCGCGCTCGACGCTCGAGCGCTATCCCGATTTCGACATCCAGGTGTTGCAGCAGGATCGCGGCATCAAGTTGGAGTTGCGCCACGCGCCGGCGCAGGCTTTCGTCGACGGGCAGATCATTCGCGGTATCAACGAGCTGCTGGTGGCGGTGGTGCGCGACATCGTATACGCATCGTCCAGCCTCGCTGCGGGGGCATTCGATCTGGACGATTCGGTGGGCATCACCCACGCCGTATTCGAAATTTTGCGCAACGCGCGCATTCTGCGCCCGCATGCCGATCCCAACCTTGTCGTGTGCTGGGGTGGTCACTCGATCGCGCGCGCCGAGTACGACTACACCAAGCAGGTGGGCTATCAGCTTGGCCTGCGCGGACTGGATATTTGCACCGGCTGTGGACCGGGCGCCATGAAGGGTCCGATGAAGGGCGCGACGATCGCGCATGCCAAGCAGCGCCGGCGCCACAATCGCTACATCGGCATCACCGAGCCCGGCATCATCGCCGCCGAGTCGCCCAATCCGATCGTCAACCATCTGGTGATCATGCCAGACATCGAGAAGCGCCTTGAGGCCTTCGTGCGCATCGGTCACGGCATCATTGTGTTCCCGGGAGGCGTGGGCACGGCAGAGGAGATTTTCTATCTGCTCGGCCTGCTGCTGCATCCGGACAACGCCATGCAGACCTTGCCGCTGATCCTCACTGGGCCGCGCGAATCGGCGACCTATTTCGAGCAGATTGATCGCTTTCTGCGCCTGGCGCTGGGCGATGGCATCGCGCGCCACTACCACATCATCATCAACGATCCGCAGGCCGTGGCGCGTGCGATGAGCAAGGGCATCGATCGCGTGCGCGAGCAGCGCCTCGACAACAAGGATGCGTTTTTCTTCAATTGGGCGCTCAACGTGCCGTTCGCCTACCAGCAGCCGTTCCAGCCCACGCACGAGGCGATGGCGGCGCTGAGCCTGCATCGCGACCGGCCCGCGCACGAACTGGCCGCCGATCTGCGGCGCGCGTTTTCGGGCATCGTCGCCGGCAACGTCAAGGAAGAAGGCCTGCGCACGATCGAGACTGGCGGCCCCTATGCGATCAGCGGCGAGCTTGCGATCATGCAGGCGCTGGATGCCATGCTGCAGGCCTTCGTCGCTCAGCACCGCATGAAGTTGCCTGGTGGCAAGGGCTACCAGCCCTGCTATCGCATCACGACGGACGGCTGAAGATAGCGGCTGCGGCTTGACGCGCTTCGCGCCGGACACAACAATACGCAGCTCACGCCCGAATAGCTCAGCCGGTTAGAGCACCTGACTGTTAATCAGGGGGTCGTTGGTTCGAGTCCAACTTCGGGCGCCAGTGTTGTGCGGCCCAGTGTGCCAATCGTGAGTTGTCGCTCATGAAATCGGAAGATCATCCCCGGCGCCGTGTGCGGCGCACATATCAAATGATGCGGCAGCTTCGGTCTGCATCAGATGGTTGTATGCGATCTGTGATGCAGGCCACGCATTCAGCCTGCAGCGCGTAGCCCAGCTATTAGAAAAATGTAAAACGAGGTAAACTCGGCGACACATGCCTTGCGCGCTGTTGCACCGCCCTGAACCTCGTCATGAAGCTGTCTCGCCTGCTCTCGTTGCTGCTGCTTGTCGCACTGGCTGCCGGACTTTCCGCGCCAGCGCTGGCGCTTGGGCGCTACGAGAGCAATGCGCGTTCGGAAGAGGCTCTGGCCAGCTCCCTGCTGCATCGCGCACCAGCACAAATCACCGAAATCGCTCCTGGCGTGGTGTTGCCGCTATGGAGAGGCAACGACGGCAAGTTGCTGGCCATCGTGGCGTCCAGTCCGGCCGGCAACGCAGGCGGTTGGCGGGCACCCTTGCTCGGCGGCGCGCTCAATCTGCGCGCGGTTGATGCCTCGCCCTTGCTCACCGAAACGCTGCGTTATCAATTCGACAATGGCTTGCGCGCCGATGCACGCATCGCGCAACGCAGTTGGAGCGCACCCGGATGCGACATGACGCAGGCTGGTATGCGCGGCGGGCTATGCACAGGCGGGCAAACCAATCTGGGTGGCGTGACCTCGGCGGAATTTGGCGCCGGCTACACGCGCGGTCCCGTGGGCATGGAATTCTCACTGGGTTTGTCGCGCCCGAGCAACCTTGGCGGCCCACTGGCAGCACCCACATTGTCTCCACTGTATGGCGGCGGCGGGGTGACAGCGGGTTTGCCGCTGGATCTGCTGGGCAGCACCACGCGATTGAGCGCCAACAGCATCCTTGCGATGGGTGGCCTGCACCTTGAGCTTGGCGCCAGCTATGGCCGGATCAACACGGACGCCACCCTGCTGCCCAGCCTCAGCGGTTTGAACGAAAAGTCATTGCGCTTCGGCATCGGTCGCGGCTCCATCACCGGTGTGGTCACCGGACGCGTGCTCACCCCCGGTAGCGCGCTGGGCAGTGGCCTGGATCTGCAACCTTGGACCACGGTGGATCTCGGTATCACCTGGCGCCTGCCGTGGCACGGCGCTTTCAGCGTGGGCGCACAGAATCTGTGGTCGCAGGGCGCGCCGCCGCCTGGTGCCAACGTGCCTGGCGCTGCCGCGCGCATACCCTACGTGCAGTACCAGCAGGATCTCTGAGGCAAGTCCCGCCCGCCGGTCTTGGCGATGTCGGTGGCGGGCGATCACGCGCCCGCGCGCACCTTCCCGCCCCAACGTACTTGCGATCTGCCGTCGTTTCCGTAGCTTGATTGCGAGCTGCGGCAGCGGCCTG
The DNA here is from genome assembly GCF_054637675.1 of Metallibacterium sp. Taxonomy (NCBI): domain Bacteria; kingdom Pseudomonadati; phylum Pseudomonadota; class Gammaproteobacteria; order Lysobacterales; family Rhodanobacteraceae; genus Metallibacterium; species Metallibacterium sp. The sequence continues at coordinate 80,340 of NZ_JBTSRB010000001.1, read as the reverse complement.
CCGCACACTGCCCCCAAGCCATGTTGAACGTTGCGCGTGCCGCACCGTCGGGCCAAGCGTCAGCACTTGGCTGCCACGACATGCGCCGCGTCGAAGTGAAGCGGGTATTCCAACGGGGTTAGAAAGTTGTTAGAGTCAGGTGCACCAGGGTAAGGGTAGAGCCTCCCCAGGCCGTTCAAGGACGAAATCACTATGTCCCGACACACGTCACACCACCGACGTTGGAGAGTTTAATGAACCTCGATACGAACAAACTTTCGTCAGCCGTACGCCTGGCGCTCACACTGGGCGCGGTTGCCGCCGCAGGCGTCGCCGGCAGCGCCATGGCGCAGGATACCGGCACCACCAACAACCCAACCCCCGATGCGAAGGCGAAGGAACTGCAGACCATCGTGGTCACCGGCTCGCGCATCCGCCGCGTGGATGTCGAGACCGCCAATCCGGTCTTCACCATCAGCCGGCAGACCATCCAACAGAGCGGCGCGGTCACCTTGGGCAACTTGATTCAGTCGACACCGGCGATCTCCGGTGACGCGACCAATCCCAGCGTCAACAATGGCGGTGGCGATGCTGCGGCCACCATCTCGCTGCGTGGCTTGGGTGTCTCGCGCACGCTGGTCCTGATCGACGGCCACCGCGCGGCGATCGATCCCAACCAGGGCGCGGTGGATATCAACACCATCCCCGCCGAGGCGGTGGAGCGTGTCGAAGTGCTGAAAGATGGCGCCTCCTCGATCTATGGCTCCTCGGCCATCGGCGGCGTCGTCAACTTCATCATGCGCAAGAACTTCCAGGGCGCGGAGTTCAGCACCAACTATGGCATCTCGGATCACAGTGACGGCGCCAGGCGCGGCGCATCGGTGATGTTCGGTGAGTCCGGCGAGCGCGGAAGCGTCGTGGCCGGGATCTCCTACGAGAAAACCGATGGCGTCTCCAGCGCCAATCGCAGTTTCTCGAGCAAGGCCCTGTATCTGTATTACGGCCAGATCCTGCCGTTCGGTTCCTCGCGTGTACCCAACGGCCGCATCGTGTACCCGGGCAACGGTGGCACTGCGCTGACCTGCATCACCGGCACCACCTGCTCGGCGCCGAGCGACTTCCGCACCTACAATTCCACGACCGATTCGTACAACTACCAAGCCCAGAACCTGATCCTGGTACCCTCGGAGCGCACGAACGTCTTCTTCATGGGTCAGTACCACCTGTCGGATAACGTTACGGCCTTCATGGATTTCTTCGGCAACAAGACGACCTCGCACTCGGCACTTGCTCCGTCACTGGCGGACACCGGGACTCCCAGCCCGCTGGTGATCTCGGCGCAAAGCATCTATAACCCGTTCGGTGTCGAGTTTTCCACTGCGAGTTTCGCCTCATCAAGCACGCCGACTTACTCCGGTAACCGCTTCGAATACCGCTTCACCGGTCTCGGTCAGCGCATCTTCCAGTTCGGCACGGCAACCAACCAAATCATCACCGGCCTGAAAGGCAACGTCGGCAACACCTCCTGGCAGTGGGACGCCAACCTCAATTACAGCCGCGTGAGCACAGGCGAGAACGAAATAGGCTTTGTCAACTTGGCTGCCGCCAATCAGGCGTTCGGGCCTTCGTACTACAACAACGGTGTACCCACTTGCGGCACGCCTGGCAATGCCATCGTTGGCTGCACGCCAATCAACATCTTCGACGCCAACAGCCCAACTCAGACGGCATTGCTCAAGCAGTACGAATCCCATCCGTTCACGCAAACGATCTATATCACCCGCGAGGCATCCATCAACGCCAACGGTGACCTGTTCACGTTGCCAGGTGGCACCGTGCGCTTGGCGGTGGGCGCGGATTACCGCAAGCGCTACACCAGTGGCATGGTCAGCTCGGATATCCAGATCAACCCAGCCACGGGCACTTGCTCGCTGGGCACGGGATGCGCTTCCTCGATCCAGGGTGGATTCAACGTGAAGGAGGCCTATGCCGAGGTCTTGGTCCCGCTCCTCAAGGACGTCCCCTTCGCGCACTCCCTGAACGTCGACATCGCCTCACGCTATTCGAAGTACTCACTGGCGGGTAGCACCACCAATTCCAAGATCGCCGTGGAGTGGCGCCCGATCAACGACTTGCTGCTGCGCGGTACGGTGACACAGGTTTTCCGCGCACCTTCTATCAGCCAATTGTTTGCAGGTCCAGCCAACAGTGCACCAAGCTTCGTTGATCCCTGCGTAGGTTATATCCCGGGTCCGAATACAGCTTCCGAGGCCAACGCCTGCGGTGCGCCGACAGGTGCGACGGCGATTCCTGCCAGTGGCATCGCCAAACCGACCGTGTCGCAAACCAACGCGATCGTATCGGGCTCCCAATATGCGAACTACAATTTGAAGCCCGAGTTTGGCAAGAGCTTTGACTTTGGAGCCGTGTATGATCCGCATTGGTTGCCGGGCTTCTCGACCAGCATCGATATTTGGCGCATCTACCTGAATGACACCATCACTTCTGTGCAGGCGCAAGTTGTGGCGAACGATTGCTTTTATAATCCTTCGAGTAGCTTGTGCAGCTTGATCCATCGTTTCTCGAATGGTCAGGTTTCCGATATCTTCGCCCCTACTGTAAACTTGGGCCGTCTCGACACGTCGGGCATTGACTTCGGTTTCCGCTATCGCCTGCCGCACTTCAATGCGTTCGGCGTGAACCCAGGCAATTTCGCCGTGGTGATGGACGGCACTTGGACCCGCCAGTTCACGGACGTGCCAGCACCTGGCGTGCCCAGCGTGCCAATCATCAAGAACGCGGGCGAGTACACATCGCAGTTTGGCAACTTTGCCCGCTGGCGTGGACTGGGTACGCTTGAATGGGATCGCGGCCCGTGGAATGCGATGTGGCGCATGCGTTACATTGGCCATATCGCGGTGCCAATCCAGGACTTCGGGTCCGGGGCATTCACCACGTTCCATTTCGGCGCCTATGTCTACAACGACTTCTCGGTGGGATACGACATCGCTCCGATCAACACCAAACTGCAGATCGGTGTCAACAACGCGTTCAACAAGCAGCCGCCGATTTTCACGCAGAACGTAGTCATCAACGCCAACACGGACGTCAACACTTACGATGTCCTCGGCCGCTTCTACTGGGCAAGTGCGACCGTCAAGTTCTGATCAGTCGCAACGTGTGATCAGCCTGACCTGCGCGCGGCCCCCAAGCCGCGCGCATTTTTTTGGATAGGCATTTAGTGAATCTTCCAACTATTCCGGCACTGGAGCGCGCCCTTCAAGCGGGCAGTTACAAGGATGCTGAGGCAGGTGCTCGTACACGTCTGGAGGTGAAGCCGGATGATGTGTCCGCACTCGTGATCCTGGCCGTCGCTTTGGGGGCGCAAGGAAGACTCGCCGAGGCTTTGCCGTACTACCGACAGCTGACCGATGCGCAACCCGGCGAGGCAGCGCATTGGAGCAATCTCGCGACCGCGTTGCGTGAGGCGGGCAAGCTTGATGAGGCTGCTGTGGCCTATCAGCAGGCGCAAGTGTTGAGCCCTCATGACGCGAGCGTGCTTGCGAATCTGGGTCTGTTACGTTGGCAGCAAGGCGATGTCATCGAGACCCGGTCCATCATGTTGGAGGCCAGCCAGCGTGCCCCGGATTCGGCCGAGCCGCGCATTTACGGGGCTTTGGCGTGTCATGCCTGTGCTGAGGATGATGAGGCGCGCCGCCTTTTGTCGGGCAGCGCGCGTTGGCCGCCGATGGATGAGAGCCTGGAAGTTGATCTCGCCACGGCACTGATCCAGATCGAGCAGACCGATGCTGCCGAGCGTCGCCTGCAGCAGTTGCTGGACAGGAAACCGGATTCGGCCAGGGCACGCGTGCAGCTTGCGGCGCTTTATGAGCGACTGAGTCGCATCGTCGAGGCCGAAAACATGCTTGCTGCCGTTGCGCCCGAAGCTTGGGATGATGAAGGTTTGGCGGTGCGCGCCGCGTTACTGCTGCGAGCGGGGCGCGTGCTCGAGGCGCGGACCGCGTATGAAGCGCTACTCGAGCGCGTGGGTGCGACGGCTGCCAACGCGCCGTTTCATTTTGCGCTGGCCAAGGCCTGTGACCGCTTGGGCGATGCCGCCTCGACCATGCGCGCGCTTGAGGACGGGCATGCAGCACAGCTACACACCGCCTCGCGTTTGGTTCCGGATTTGGTCGACCCCGCATCGGAGCCGCTGCCCATCACGCGACAGCGTGTCACGCATGTTGACCGTGCGAGTTGGCGGGCGATTGCGGCGCCCGGTGTGCAGGCGTCACCGATCTTTGTGGTGGGGTTTCCACGCTCGGGCACGACCCTGCTGGAACAGATGCTCGATGCGCATCCCGCGCTGCGCTCCATGGATGAGCAGGGGTTTTTCCAGGATGTCATCGAAGGGATGCAGCGCATGGGTTGGACCTATCCCCATGACTTGGGCAAACTGGACAGTGCGACATGTGCAGCGCTGCGCGCAATTTACTGGGCGAAAGTGGCGACCGTCGTCGCTCTCGAAGACGGTGTGCGATTGGTGGACAAGAACCCACTGAATATCCTGCGACTTCCCATGTTGCAGCGGATCTTCCCCAACGCCTCTGTGATTCTCGCCTTGCGCCATCCGATGGATGTCGTGCTGAGCTGTTACATGCAGAGTTTCCGAGCCCCTGCATTTCAAATGCTGTGTTCCTCGCTCGACCGACTGGCACGCGGCTACGCCAACGCCCTGCGGTTTTGGATGGACCAGAGCGAGGTGCTGCGTCCCCACGCGATGGAACTGCGCTACGAGGATTTGGTGGAGGATCCGGCACGGTACGCGCGTGCGTTGGGTGACTTCCTGGGCCTTGAGGACGTGTCGGCATTGCTCCAGTTCGATACGCACGCGCGCGCCAAGGGCTTCATCAGCACACCCAGCTATGCGCAAGTGGTTGAGCCGCTGCACAAGCGGGCCGTGGGGCGTTGGCAGCGCTACCGACCCTGGCTGGAGCCGGTGCGGCTTGAGCTTGCACCGTTCTGCGAACGCTTCGGCTACAGCCTCGACTAAACCATGTCCCAGGAGCGCGTCGACCGGATTCTTGGAGCGCTGCAGCGTGGGCAGGCGGCGCAGGCGCTGGCCGAGGCGCGTGTGTTGGCGCGGGACTACCCGCAGCACGAGGCGGTGTTGTCATTGCAGGCGACCTGTGCGCAGCAAGCGGGCGAGCTGGCGCAAGCCGATATCCTGCTGACGACGCTGGTCGAGCGATTCCCCAATACTTGGCAGCACTGGAACAATCTTGGCAATGTGGCGCGCGCGCGGGGTGAAGCCGCGCGCGCACGCGAGGCCTATGAACACGCGCTTGTGCTTCATCCCGGCGCAACGCGTACACGCGCCAACCTCGGCGTGCTGTTGCTCAGCGGTGGTGATCCCATCGCCGCCGCGGATGCCCTCAAGATCGCAGCGCAATCTCCCGATGCCGAGCCCAGCATGCGCATCTGGGCAGCGGTGGCGCATCAGGCGCTCGGCGATGTGGCCGCGGTCGATGTACTGCTGAGCGGCTGGCATCAGTGGCCACGCGGTTCCGAGGAGTCGTTGCTGGAGCTTGGCTGGTTGCTGGGTGAACGCGGCGAAATCGAGGCTGCTCTCTCCATGCTGGCTTCTATTTCCGGCGATCCGGAGATGGCGGTGCGAGCCACCGCGCGCCGTGTGTTGTTGCTGGAACGCGTCAATCGCCTGGATGCCGCGCGCCAGGCATTGGCCGAGTTGCCAGCAGAAAGCATCGCGCGGAGCGCCGAGGCACGACAGGAGCGCTTGCATGCGCACGCCAGCATGGCGGTGCGTGAGCGACGTTTGAGCGATGCGCGTTGCGATTTCGAGCGTGCATTGGCGATCGGTGAGGTGCGCCGTGGACGGGCAGGACTCCTGTTCGCCTTGGCGCGTGTGTTGGATCAGCTTGAGGACCCGGATGCGGCCTTGCGCATCTTGACCGAGGCGCATGCCTTACGCCCGCAGCACGTCGTGCCTCCCGATACACCACCGCGCGGTTGGCTGGCATGGCTGGTCGAGCGCAATGCTCCGGCGTCGATGGCGCCTGCGTCGGGTTCTGCTGCTCCACCCGAAACGCCTGTTTTTGAAGCGCCTGTGTTCGTGCTGGGATTTCCACGCTCGGGCACCACTCTGCTTGAGCAGATGCTGTCGGCGCATCCGATGCTGGTTTCGATGGACGAGCGTCCGCTGATCCTGGACGCCGTGCGCGACATGCGCGCGCATGGGCTGGCCTATCCGGACGCGCTGCCGGCGCTCGCCCCAGAGATTGTCGACGCCATGCGCGCAGCTTACTGGCAGTCCGCCGCGCAACACGCGCGTCGGGAGCAGTCGCAGCGCTTGGTCGACAAGAACCCGCTCAACATGTTGCTGCTGCCCATGATCTTGCGTCTGTTCCCGAGGGCGCGCGTGATTCGTTGCGTGCGGCATCCGTGCGATGCGATCTTGAGTTGCCACTTCCAGTCTTTCAGTGATCATGAAGTAGCCAGCATGAGCGCAAGCCTGCCGCGTCTCGCGGAGTCTTATGCGGCTTTTGATCGGCGTTTCCACACCGATGCCGATGCGCTCGATGCGGATGTGCTGGTGCTGCGCTACGAGGATTCGGTCCAAGAGACGGATACGGCTCTCGCGCGCATCGGCGTTTATCTCGGCCTCGCACAGGTCGAGGCCATGAAGAATTTTGCCGCACATGCTGCGCAGCGCGGCCTCATCAGCACGCCAAGTTACGCGCAAGTGGTTGAGCCGTTGCGACGCGACAGCATCGGGCGCTGGCGTCGTTACGAGGCGAGCTTCCGGCCCTTGCTGCCGCTGTTGCGTGAAGCGTTGAATGATGGCGGTTATGCATGTTGAGGGCCGGGACTCGCGCTGGCGTTGGTACCAGGCGGTTTGAACTGCCTATGCGGTCATGAGTTCAAAACTTGACGCAGGCATCGCGCGGGCACAGCAATTACGCAACCGCGGCGAATACGACGCAGCCTGTCAACTGTTGCGCGCGGCGCTGGGGGCCAGCGCCAGCGCCGAGGATTGCTATCGCGTTGCCTTGTTCATCAAACAGACGCGGCGCGAGCACTGGGCCTACGAGGTTTGCGAGCAAGCACTGGCGCGAGGATCGCGCACACCGCAGCTCCTGGCTTTGAGTGGCAGTCTTGCGCAGTCCATGGGCCGTTTCGAGCGAGCGCGCACGCATTTGCTGGCGGCTTGGCATGCGGGCATCGATTTGAACGAGTGGCAGGTGTTGCCGGCGCTGGCACACACCCTGCGTTATACGGATTCGCAGCACCCTGATCGCGCATTGTTGGAATCCGCACTGGCCACGTCAGCGTTGTCGCCCACGACCCGCGCCGCGCTGCATTTTGCACTCGGAAAATTGCACGATGATTGCGGTGAGCCAGCGCAAGCCGTCACACACTGGCGCGGCGCGCATGCAGCAGCATCCGCGGTCGCGCGCTGGGATGCGGCACGCTGGCAGCAGCGCGTGCGTCTCGCGCAATGGGTGGAGCCGATCCGGCGATGCGCCCCCGCTCCGTATGCGCCTGTCCTGATCGTGGGCTTGCCGCGCAGTGGGACGACCGTGCTGGCCGAGCAACTGGCGCGCGGCGCGACTCTGGTTAATCGCGGCGAGATGCCATTTTTGCTGTACGTACATGACCAGCTTGCCGGTCAGACGTGGCATGGGCAGGAGCCCAACGAGGGTCGCGCGTTATGGCTGGTGCATCTGCGTCAGGACGATATGCCGGCAAAGTCGCACTACATCGACAAGAATCCGTTGAATCTGCTGGCGCTGGAAACGGCGTTCGCGCTGTGTGCCGAGACGCGCGTGATCTGGTGTCATCGCGATCAAGCCGATAACGCGCTGTCTCTGTGGTCGCAATCCTTCGCGCATGCGGACTACGCGTTCAGCCATCGCTTCGAGGATATCGCTCGCGTGCAAGACGACTGCACGCTGTTGCGCCAGCATGCGCACGCGCGCTGGCCTGACCGGGTGATTGATCTGGATTACGCGCAGCTCGTCCAAACCCCTGAAGCGACGTTACGGGAGGTTTTTGCGCATCTCGGAATCGATCCGCCCGCGGGTGTAGCTACGACGACACAGAGCGCGATCGGCAGTGCCAGCCTGTGGCAGGCGCGCCAGCCCGTGCATGCGCGATCACTGGGACGCGCGCATGATTACCGCGCGTGGATTCCGGAGCTTGATGGTTTTCTTGATTGCTGACTGTCAGCCGTTGGCGATGCGCGCTGGCTGCGCGGAAATGACCTCCAGCGCATCGAGCACACGCCGCCGCTCGCGTTCCAGGCGCGTCGGCAGGCGCGCGCCGAATTCGGCGAAGTAATCACCCAGCGCCTGCATCTCGCGCTGCCAGCCGGCGTGGTCGATGCTCAGCAGCGCATCCAGTGAGGCGGCGGGCAGATTCAGCGCGGCCACATCCAGATCATGCGCGCGCGGCAGGTGGCCGATCGGCGTTGCCACGGCATCGGCCGCGCCTGCGCAGCGCGCCAGCATCCACGCCAGCACGCGCAGGTTGTCGCCAAAGCCCGGCCACAGGAACCTGCCGTCGCCGCCTTTGCGGAACCAGTTGACGTGGAAGATTTTCGGCAACTGCATGCCGGGCCGGTCGAAACTCAGCCAGTGCGCGAAGTAGTCGGCGAAGTTGTAGCCGCAGAACGGCTTCATCGCCATCGAATCGCGGCGCAGCACGCCGACGGCGCCGCTGGCGGCGGCGGTGGTTTCCGAGCTCATGGCGGCGCCGAGCATCACGCCGTGCGCCCAGTCGCGCGCCTCGATCACCAGTGGCAGCAGCGATTCGCGGCGTCCGCCGAAGACGATGGCGCTGATCGGCACACCCTGCGCATCCTCGGCATGCGCTGAGAAGCTCGGGCACTGCCGTGCGCTGACGGTGAAGCGCGAATTGGGGTGCGCTGCCGGGCCGCGCGCGGGATCGAACGGCCGCCCCTGCCAGTCCAGCGCCGGCACGCGATCATTGAGGCCCTCCCACCACGGCTGGCCATCGGCGGTCGTGGCCACGTTGGTGAAGATCGTGTCGTGATCGAGCATGGCCAGCGCGTTCGGGTTGGTCCTGGCGCTGGTGCCGGGGGCGACGCCGAAGAACCCGGCCTCGGGATTGATTGCCCACAGGCGGCCATCCTTGCCTGGCGCCATCCAGCAGATGTCATCGCCTACCGTCCACACCTTCCAGCCGGCGTGGCGCATGTCCTCGGGCGGCACCAGCATGGACAGGTTGGTCTTGCCGCAGGCCGATGGAAACGCCGCGGCGATGTAGTGTGTCTGCCCCTGCGGATTCTGGATGCCGACGATCAGCATGTGCTCGGCCAGCCAGCCCTCCTGGCGCGCCTGCCACGAGGCGATGCGCAGCGCGTGGCACTTCTTGCCCAGCAGCGCGTTGCCGCCATAGCCCGAGCCATAGCTCTGGATGCTGAGCTCCTCGGGAAAATGCATGATGAAGCGGCGCTCGGGGTCGAGTTCGCCGGTGGAATGCAGACCGCGCACGAAGTGCCCCTCGCGCTCGATCCGTGCAAGTGCCCGCGCGCCCATGCGTGTCATCAGGCGCATGTTGGCCACCACGTAGGCGCTGTCGGTAATCTCCACGCCGCAGCGCGCCAGCGGAGAATCGATCGGGCCCATGCAGTACGGCACCACGTACAGCGTGCGCCCCTGCATGCAGCCGGCGAACAGCGCGTCCATCCTGGCGTGCGCTTCCTGCGGCGCCATCCATGGATTGTTGGGGCCGGCGTCGTCGCGCTCGCGCGTGCAGATGTAGGTGAGGTGCTCGACGCGCGCCACATCGCCCGGATGCGAGCGGTGCAAGGTGCAGCCCGGATGCGTGCGCGCATTCAGCGCGTGCAATTCGCCGCGCGCCAGCATCTGCGCGAGCAGCGCATCGTATTCGGCTTGCGAACCGTCGCACCAGTGGATGCGCATGGGCTGGGTCAGGTGCGCCATCTCATCGACCCACTGATTCAAGGCGGCGAACGAGCTGGACATGGCGGGCAGTTCCGAACGTGTATGCGCCTGACCTTAACTGCCACGCGTGCGCGTGATCACGCCGCAGTGCAGCGCACAAATGACTGGAAACGCTTGCACCAGCAGATCCACGCGTGCCGCGCCGTGGTGGGTGGCCGGGTTGAATTTGGGACGGACATCAGCGCGGCTTGCAAAAACGCTCCGGCACAAATGCGCATGCGCACCGCAGCAAGGATGCCCGGTTTTGCAAACTGATCAGCAGATAGCTCCGATGTTCAGATCAGCGAACGCGCCAACAGCCTGGATGCCGGCGCTGATGCGCGATGGCGAGCACCGTGGCGGTGCCTGCAATGAAGCACATCCTGCGCTCACTCCGCGATGAACGTATCGATCACGTGCGCGACGTAGGCCTCGTATTCGTCCTGGCTCAGGCGCGGCACGCCGAGATGCACGTTCATCTGCAGGAAGCCGACGTAGGCGGCGTAGGTCAGGCGCGCGCGATGGCCAGCGGCGCTGCGCTCCATGCCGGCCTGGCGATAAGCCAGGGCCAGAAAATCCATGCGCCGCTGCGATACGCGCGCCATCAATGACTGGATGCGCGGGTGGTCGAGCGCGCGCAGCAGCGCGGCGTAAACGCGGTGCGGCTGCACCTCGTGGGCGATGCGGCGGAATAGTTCGCGCAACCGCGCGCGCGGGTCGGACGTTGCCTCCACCTCGGCGCTCAGCTCGCGCTCCACATCCGCCTCCCAGCGCTCCAGTGCGGCGTTGAGCAGCGCCTCGCGGCTGGGAAAGTGCCAGTAGAAGCTGCCCTTGGTCACGCCCAGCGCGCGTGCCAGACCCTCGACGTTGAGCGCGTTGACCCCCTGCTCGGCGATCAAGGCCAGCGCGGCGCGCTCCCAGTCAGCGGCGCTGAGACGCGATCGTTCCGCTTTGCCCGTACTTTGACTGTGCATGCGCGCATGGTAGGACGCCGCGCGCGAAATTACCCCGTACGCAAGCGTATTGACGCGCGCGCCCCAGCCTGCGCACACTTGCGCGATGGATTCGATCACCCGGCACGCGGCGTCGCAGCCGCAGCACTTTATTGCGCCCGACGGCCTCAGCCTCGCGGTGGAACGCTGCGGCGCGGCCGCTGCACCGGTGCTGCTGTTCGCGCACGGCTTTGGCCAGACCCGGCAGGCGTGGCGCGGCGCGACCCACAAACTGGCGGCCGCGGGCTGGCAGTGCGTCAGCTTCGATGCGCGCGGCCACGGTGACAGCGAACGCGTGGCCGGCGGCCACTACCACCTCGCGCAGTTCATCGAGGATTTGCGCGCGTTGGCGTCCGCGCAGCCATCGCCACCGGTGCTGATCGGCGCTTCGATGGGCGGGCTGCTCGGCATCGCGGTGGCCGGCGATGCGCAGCGCCCCGCGCCGTTTTCGGCGCTGGCGCTGGTCGACATCACCCCGCGCTGGGAGGCGGCCGGCGTGGCGCGCATCCTCGATTTCATGCGTGCGTATCCGCAGGGTTTCGCCGACTACGACGCGGCTGCGGTCGCGGTCACCACCTATCTGCCGCAGCGCAGCGGGCGCAAGGGCGAGGAGCGCCTGCGCGCGTTGTTGCGGCGCGGAGCGGATGGCCGCCTGCGCTGGCACTGGGATCCGGCGCTGCTGGATGTGGTCGAGAACGAGGGCCGCGCGCAACAGCAGGCCCTGCTGGAAGCGACGCGCCGCATCCGCTTGCCGACGCTGCTGGTGTCCGGCGGCTTGAGTGACGTTGTGTCCGCGACTACCGTGGACGAGTTCATGCAGCTCCTGCCCGGCGCCGTTCACGTGAACGTGCCGGGTGCCACGCATACGCTGGTGGGTGACGCCAATGATGCCTTCGTCGCCGCCATCGCCGATTTCGTGCGCGCATTGCCGTGCACACCTGCCGGGGTAGAGTCATGACTATCGTGTTGATCGTGCTTGCGCTGCTGGTGCTGTCGCTGCTGCTGGCGTTTCTGCGCAGCAATGCGGCGCTGTGGTCGGCGCTCAGCATCGTGCTGGCCGCCGCGGTGGGCTACGCCGTGGGTAGTGCGCGCGAGGCACTCATCGCCGCCATCGTGCTGGCGCTGTTGACGCTGCCGTTCGCGATCGTGCCGCTGCGCCGCGCGCTGTTCAGCCGATCGCTGCTGAAGGCCTTCGCGCATGCGCTGCCGCGTTTGTCGGATACCGAGCGCACCGCGCTGGATGCCGGCACCGTCGGCTTCGAGGCCGAGCTGTTCTCGGGCAAGCCCGACTGGCACAAGCTGCTGGCCGAGCCCAGGCCGGCGCTCAGCGCCGAGGAACAGGCCTTCATGGACGGGCCGGTGGAGCGCCTGTGCGCCATGCTCGACGACTGGCGGATCACCCATGAGCTGGCCGATCTGCCGCCCGAGGTGTGGGCGTTCCTCAAGCGCGAGCGCTTCTTTGGCATGATCATTCCCAAGCGCTACGGCGGGTTGGAGTTTTCGGCGCTGGCGCATTCGGCGGTGCTGCAGAAAGTTTCCAGCATCTGCCCCACCGCGTCCTCGACCATCGCCGTGCCCAACTCGCTGGGCCCGGCCGAGCTGCTGCTGCACTACGGCAGCGAACAGCAGAAGGACTATTACCTGCCGCGCCTCGCCGATGGCCGCGAGATTCCCTGTTTCGCGCTCACTGGCCCCTACGCCGGTTCCGACGCCACCTCGATTCCGGATTTCGGCATCGTCGGCAAGGGCTCGTGGAAGGGCGAGGAAGTGCTCGGCTTGCGCCTGACATTCGACAAGCGCTACATCACCCTGGCGCCGGTCGCCACCCTCATCGGGCTGGCCTTCCGCCTGTACGACCCCGAGCATCTGATCGGCGGTGTCGAGGATCGCGGCATCACCCTGGCGTTGATTCCGCGCGAGACGTCCGGCCTTGACATCGGCCGCCGCCACATGCCGCTGAACATCCCGTTCCAGAACGGTCCGGTGCGCGGCAAGGACGTGTTCGTGCCGCTGACGCAACTGATCGGCGGGCCGGAAATGGCCGGGCACGGCTGGCGCATGCTGGTCGAGAATCTCTCGGTCGGGCGCGCGATTTCGCTGCCTTCCAATGCCGCCGGTTTCGCGCGCATGGCGATCGCTTCCACCGGGGCTTACGCGCGCTTGCGCAAGCAGTTCGGGCTGGCCATCGCGCGCTTCGAGGGCGTCGAGGAAGCGCTGGCGCGCATCGGCGGCATGAGTTACCTGGTCACCGCGCTGTCGCGGTCCACCGCGGCGGCGGTCGATCGCGGCGAGAAGCCCGCGGTCACCTCGGCCATCGCCAAGTACCACGCCACCGAGATCGGCCGCGAAGTGGCGCGCGACGCCATGGACGTGCACGGCGGCAAGGGCATCATCCTAGGCCCCGGCAATTACCTCGGCCGCAACTGGCAGGGCGCGCCGATCAGCATCACCGTCGAGGGCGCCAACATCATGACGCGCTCGCTGATGATCTTCGGCCAGGGCGCGATCCGCTGCCATCCGTGGGTGCTCAAGGAAATGGCCGCCGTGGCGGAGACCGACCGGCGCAAGGCGCTGCGCGATTTCGACGCCGCCATGTTCGGGCACGTCGGTTTCGGCCTGTCCAACGCGGTGCGCAGCTTCGTGCTGGCGTTGAGTCTGGGCCGGCTCAGCAACGCCCCCGGCGACGCGCACATCCAGCGCTACTACCGCAAGCTCAACCGCTATTCGGCGGCGCTGGCGCTGTGCGCCGACGTGGCCATGGGCACGCTCGGCGGGCGCCTGAAGTTCAAGGAAAAACTCTCGGCGCGGCTGGGCGATATCTTGAGCTATCTGTACATCGGCAGCGCGCTGCTCAAGCGCTACGAGGACAACGGCCGCCCCGAGGCCGAGCGTCCGTTGCTGGCGTTTGCTTTCCACGAGAGCATCTGGCGCCTGCAGAACGCGCTGGATGGCGTGATCCGCAATTTTCCGATTCGCCCGGTGGCGTGGCTGCTGCGCGCGCTGGTGTTCCCGTTGGGTAGGCGCGAGGTACCGCCTTCCGATCGCCTCGGACGGCGCGTGGCCGCGGCCATCACCGCGCCTGGCCCGGCGCGCGCGGCGGTGCTGGAGTGGTGCTATCTGACGCCAACGCCCAACCATCCCGTTGGGCGCCTGCACGCGCTGCTGCCCGATGTGGTCGCCGCCGAGCCGGTCGAGCGCAAGCTCCAGAAAGCGCTGAAGACCGGCGCGATCAAGGCGCACGATTATCTGGCGCAGGTGGACGAGGTCGCGCAGCAGGGCGTGCTCAGCGCCGAGGAGGCCGCATTGCTGCGCCACGTGCGCGAGGCCGGCGCCGAGTTCATCGCCGTGGACGATTTCGATCCGGCCGATCTGCGCGCCGGCGCCGCTGCGCGCGCCGACGTGGTGGCGGTCGCGGGGGGAGTCACGCGCGTCGCGTGAGTTCCATGACGCATGTGATTGCGCCGCGCGCTGCCGGCTGGCCCCGGCAACGCCCGGCCGCACGATGGCAATCATTGCCGAGACGCTTTGGCCTGCAACACGGCTGAGCAATATCACGGCATGAGCAATATCAAGAGTCATCCTGAGCCCAGCGCAGGTTCTCATCTCGACACTGGCGTTGTACTTTGTGCATGCGCCACATGCTTTTTCCCTCTCCCGTCGGGAGAGGGCAGGGTGAGGGTTCGCACTTGTCTGGCCGCGCGTGGTGCGTGAATGACCGCTCTTGCGCGATACCTCGCCAGATTTCCATTTTCCTCACGGCTGCCGCCGCGCGCGAAACTTCCTCATCAGGAAGTTTCGCTTTCCTTTCGGGGAAAGTAACCAAAGCCATGTACGCGGAGGCCTGCGCCCTGCTTGCGCAGGGTGACTAGCGTCGCGCATCCTGAACTGTGCAAGTCACGCGGCCCTCGGCTCCTGCCTCGGGCGCTCAACGCCGCGCGCGACCTGCCACTGGCAGGTCGCAAGCGCGGCGTCTCGCCCTGCGCTGCTCGCCGGGCGCCTTGGCCGCTTTCGCATCCTGCTTCGCGGCCAAGTCCGGCCTGCGCCATCCGGACGCGGGCGCGCGCCGCATGCGGCGCGCCCAGCGCGAACTCGCCCATCCATGGGCTCGAACAGGCGCGCCTTTTCCTCGCGCCCGGCTGTGCTGCTCGACGCTGGCCAACGCTACGAACGTCAGAGACAACTGCAACTGCAACAGAAAAATCATCCGCCCTCTTCGTCATCCCCGCCTGCGCGGGGATGACAGGCAGGATGATGGACGCGCAAGTGGCGCGCCCCGCGGACGCACGCGGACCCGCGCAGCGGGCGCTGCTGTCGGAGTCGCCTTTCTTTGGTTCTTTTCTTTGGCGAGCAAAGAAAGGAACCCGCGCGGCGGCAGTCGTGAGGAACAGGGGAATCTTGCGGGGTCCAGAGCAAGAGCGGTCCGTTCACACAAAAGCAACCATCCCCCGCATTGCGCGTGCCTTCCAACCCGTGCGACATCAATCCTGCATCGCGGTCGCGTGCTCGCGTGTGGTCGCGAACTGCACGTCGGGCCAGCGTTCGATCGCGAGCTGCAGGTTGACGCGCGAGGGCGCCAGATACACCAGCTCGCCAGCCGCATCCACGGCCAGATTCATGGCGTTTTTCTCGCGGAATTCCTCGAGTTTTTTCGCGTCGCCGCAGCGCACCCAGCGCGCGGTGGCGACGCCCACCGCCTCGAAGCCAGCATCGACGCTGTACTCGTCCTTGAGGCGATAAGCGACGACCTCGAACTGCAGCACGCCGACCGCACCGAGGATCAGGTCGTTGGACAGCAGCGGGCGGAAAAACTGCGTGGCGCCTTCTTCGGACAATTGCGCCAGGCCTTTCCGCAACTGTTTGAGCTTGAGCGGATCGCGCAGACGCGCACGCCGGAACAGTTCCGGCGCGAAGTTGGGAATGCCGGTATAGGTCAGCCTCTCGCCGGCGCTGAAGGTGTCGCCGATGGCGATGGTGCCGTGGTTGTGCAATCCGATCACATCGCCCGGCCACGCGCTTTCCGCGATCTCGCGATCCGAGGCCATGAAGGTCAGTGCGTTGGCCAACTTGACGTCCTTGCCGGTGCGCACCTGCAGCGCCTTCATGCCGGCCTCGTAGTGGCCGGAGCACACGCGCAGAAACGCCACGCGGTCGCGGTGCTGCGGGTCCATGTTGGCCTGGATCTTGAACACGAAGCCGCTGAAGGTTTCTTCCTCGGGCGCGACGCCGCGCGTGGTGGTGGAGCGCGCGCGCGGCGCGGGCGCGTGCTCGACGAAGAAATCCAGCAGTGGCTGCACGCCGAAGTTGTTCACCGCCGAGCCGAAGAACACCGGAGCCTGACGCCCGGCCAGATACGCGCCGCGATCAAACGGGTGCGACGCGCCCTGTACCAGCTCCAGCTCGTCGCGCAGTTCGCGCAGCGCGGCCGCGCCCAGACACTGCGCCAGTTGCGGCGCGTCGAGGCCCTGGTAGATGGTCGAGTCCTGGCGCGTGAAATTGCGCCCCGGTTCGTACAGGTGCACTGCGTCATCGAGCAGGTGGTACACGCCCTTGAGGCTGGAGCCCATGCCGATCGGCCAGGTGATCGGCGCGCACTGGATTCGCAGCACCGATTCGATCTCGTCGAGCAGGTCGATCGGCGCGCGACCCTCGCGGTCGAGCTTGTTGACGAAGCTCATGATCGGCGTGTCGCGCAACCGGCACACGTCCATCAGCTTGATGGTGCGTTCCTCCACGCCCTTGGCGCAGTCGATCACCATCAGCGCCGAATCCACCGCGGTCAGCACGCGGTAGGTGTCCTCGGAGAAATCCGCGTGGCCGGGAGTGTCCAGCAAATTGACGATGCGCCCGGCGTAGGGAAACTGCATCACCGAACTGGTCACCGAGATGCCGCGTTCTTTCTCCAGCGCCATCCAGTCGGAGGTGGCGTGCCGGGCGGCCTTGCGGCCCTTCACCGAGCCGGCCATCTGGATGGCGCCGCCGAACAGCAGCAGTTTTTCGGTCAGCGTGGTCTTGCCGGCATCGGGATGCGAGACGATGGCAAACGTGCGCCGGCGGCGGGTTTCGTCGAGGTGCGCGGACATGGGAGGGTCAGAAGGCGGCGAGGGCGACCCGCGATTGTAGCGGCTCGGCCGCCGCAGCCTGATGCCGGCTGCATGCGCCATGCGGGCGTGGCGCCGAGCAAGTCTTCGTGAAACGCGCCAAACGGCAGCTCGGTGTGCGCGCCGGTTGCGTCGATGCCGGGCGGTATCCGCGCGGTCTGCAGCGGCGTCGGACCGTGGCGCGCGCCGACGATTTCACGCGCGTGTTCATGCATTCGCCGTGGCGGGTGTTGCGGGCGTGGCGCGAAAAGTCACCACCAGCACGTCGCGCCAGGTGGGTTGGCTCGGGTCGATCGGCACGATGGGCGTGACGCCGTGATACACGCGCGCCGCGTCCAGCGGCGCGGACAGGGTGAACTCGCCCAGCAGCGCGCCATTCCGCGCATGGGGGGTGGTGGTGCCGCGGTCCACATCGCGGTGTTCGATCGCCAGCACCAAGCCCATGCCAGTCAAATAAACAGACGTGCAGACGTCTAAACGTCTATTGACATGAATCTCCGAGGCGTCTAGAGTGCGCCCACCTCATCCAGATCGGCGTAGGGACAGGCCCAGTGACGCCGGGGCAACCAGCGCGCGGCGCTAGGTGCCAATTCCTGCGGAGCGCGCATGGTGCGCGGTCCGGAAGATGGGCGGGCGCAGAAGGTCTGCGTTGCGTGCTTCCGGAGTCCGCTGGGCTGGATCGCCGGAGCCGTCCATGAGTCTGCTCGATCCCGCCCCCGCCCGCCGCGCCCAGCCGCGATCCGACGCCGAGCGCGGCAGCGCGGCGCGCCAGTCTCACGCGGTTTCATCTCCAGCACCCGTCGCTACCACGACGACCAACACATTGCGCGAAGGCGCGGCGCGGCTGTGGCTGCGGCCCGCGCATGGCCGCGAGGCGCGCGCGCTGCGCGTGGCCTGGCGCCTGCACGGGCCGGCCGCAGCGCCATGCATCGCGGTGCTGGGCGGCATCTCGGCGGATCGGCAGGTGGCCGATGCCGCCGGGCAGCCGGGCTGGTGGCAGGCGCAGACCGTGCGCGATGGCGCGCTGGATGTCGCGCGCTGGCGCGTGCTCAGCTTCGATTGGCTCGATGCCGAAAGTCTCGATGCCGCCGCCGTCAGCAGCGCTGATCAGGCGCAGGCGCTGGCCGGCGTGCTCGATACGCTGGGCATCGCGCGCCTGCATGCGCTGGTCGGCGCGTCCTACGGCGCGATGGTGGGGCTGGCCTTCGCCGCGCAGTTTCCGGCGCGGCTGCGGCAGTTGATCGCCATCGCCGGCGCGCATCGCGCGCACCCCCAGGCCGCGGCGCTGCGCGCGGTGCAGCGCGGCATCGTGCGCTTCGCGCTGGATAGCGGCGACGCCGCGCGCGGTCTGGCGCTGGCGCGACAACTGGCGATGATCGGCTACCGCAGCCCGCGCGAACTGGCGCGGCGCTTCAACACGCCGGCCGTGCTCGCGGGAGCGCGGGTGCGCGTCGGCGCGGAGGATTGGCTGGAAGCCGCCGCTGCGCGCTTCGTGCAGCGCATCGATGCGCAGCGTTTCCTGGCGCTGTCCGAGTCCATCGATCTGCACGCCGTCGATCCAGCCGCGGTGCGCGTGCCGACCACGCTGATCGGCTTCAGCACCGACCAACTGGTGCCGGTGGCCGATTTGTGCGCGCTGCAACGCGAACTGGGCGCGCCCTGCGAGCTGCACGTGCTGGACTCCGATTACGGCCACGATGGATTTCTCAAGGAAACCGCGGCGCTGGGCGCGCTGCTGCGTGCCGCGTTGGCGCAAGGAGCCTGCCGTGAGTGACTTTGCACTGGCCACGCGCGCCGCGCGCGCCGGTATCGAGCGCGATATCCAACATGGCGCCATCGTGCCGCCGCTGCATCTGTCCAGCAATTTCAGCTTCGTCGGCTACGGCCAGAAACGCGCCTACGACTACACGCGCAGCGGCAATCCCACGCGCGACCTGCTGGCCGAGGCGTTGGCCGATCTGGAGCAGGGCGCCGGCGCGATCATCACCGCCAGTGGCATGGCCGCGATCACGCTGCTGCTGGAAACCTTGCCGCTGGGCGCGCGCGTGCTGGCCGCGCACGATTGTTACGGCGGCACCTGGCGCCTGCTCGATGCGTTCGCGCGCAGTGGTCGTCTGCGGGTGCGCTGCGCCGATCTGACCGATGCGCGCACGTTGGCCGATGGTCTGGCCGAGCAGCCGGCGCTGGTGTGGATCGAGACGCCGTCCAATCCGCTGCTGCGCATCACCGACATCCGCCACGTCGCCCAGGCCGCGCACGCGGTCGGCGCCGAGGTGGTGGTGGACAACACGTTTCTGTCGCCGGCGTTGCAGCAGCCGCTGTTGCTGGGCGCGGATGTAGTGGTGCACTCGACCACCAAGTACCTCAACGGGCACAGCGATGTGGTTGGCGGCGCGGTGGTGGCGCGCACGCCCGAGCGCGTGCAGCAATTGGCGTGGTGGGCCAATTGCCTGGGCCTGACCGGCGCGCCCTTCGACAGTTGGCTGACCCTGCGCGGTTTGCGCACGCTGGCGCCGCGCATGCGCGCGCATCAGGAAAACGCCGCCGCCGTGGTCGATCTGCTGGCCACGCACGCGGCGGTGTCCGCGCTGCACTACCCGGGGCTGGCCACGCATGCGGGTCACGCGCTGGCGGCGCGCCAGCAGCGCGGCTTCGGCGCGATGCTGAGCTTCGAGCTGCGCGGTGGCGAAGCCGTGATCGGCGCGCTGCTCGAGGGGCTGCGCTGCTTCTCGCTGGCCGAATCGCTGGGCGGCGTGGAGAGCCTGATCGCGCATCCGGCCAGCATGACGCACGCGGCGATGGCGCCCGAAGCGCGGCGCGCGGCCGGCATCGCCGATGGCCTGCTGCGCCTTTCGATCGGCATCGAGGATGTCGCGGATCTGTTGCGTGATCTTGGCGCCGGACTGGCGCGCGCCGAGGCCGCCACGCGCGTGGCCGACGCGCGCAAGGTGCCGGCATGAACGCGCGGCTGGCCGCGCATGCGCTGGTGCCGCGCGCGACGCGGCGGCGTCACGCCGTGGTGCTGCTGGGCACCGGCGTGGTCGGCGGTGCATTCCTCAAGCTGCTGGATACGCCGGCGGCGGCGGCGCTGAGCCTGGTCGGCGCGGCCAACTCGCGGCATCAGCAGACCGACCCCGCGCGTCTCGCCGAGCGCAGCCTGCGCGAGCGCCTGAACGCCGCCGGCGATGCGCGCGACGATGCGGCCTTGCTGGCCGCGCTCGATGCCAGCAGCGCCGCGCGCAAGGTGATCATCGATGCCAGCGCCAGCGCGGTGCTGGCCGCGCGCCACCCGGCGTGGCTGGCGCGCGGTTATCACGTGGTCACCGCCAACAAGGCGCTGGCCGGTGGCGATCTGCAGGGCTGGCACGCGCTGCAGGCCGCGTGCGCCGACGGCGCGCGGTACGGTGACGCGGCCACCGTCGGCGCCGGCCTGCCGGTGCTGTCCACGCTGCGCCGGCTGCACGCTTGCGGCGATGCGCTGCTGGTGCTGGAAGGCGTGTTTTCCGGCTCGCTGTCGTGGCTGTTCAACCACTACGACGGCACGCGGCCGTTCTCCGCGCTGCTGCGCGAGGCGCGCGCGCTGGGTTACACCGAGCCCGATGCGCGCGCCGATCTGTCCGGCGAGGATGTCGCGCGCAAACTGCTGATCCTGGCGCGCAACGCCGGGTTCGCGCTCGCGCGTGACGCCGTGCACGTGGAAAATCTGGTGCCCGATGCGCTGCGCGCGCTCGACGCCGAGCAGTTTCTGGCGCACCTCGAGGCGCTGGACGCGCCGCTGGCCGCGCGCCATGCGGCGGCGGCGGCGCATGGCGCGGTGCTGCGCCATCTCGCGCGCATCGATGGCCACGGCAACGCGCATGTGGGTCTGGCCGAGGTTGCCGCCACGCATCCGGCGGCGCGTCTGGTCGGCACCGACAACCTGTTCGCGCTCAGCACCACGCGCTACCGCGCGCAGCCGCTGGTGATCCAGGGCCCCGGCGCCGGTCCCGAGATCACCGCGCAGGCGCTGCTGGGGGATGTGCTGGCACTGGCCTGATACGAAATTGCGATCAAGTATCGAGAATGATCAGGCTGTCATTCCCGCGCAAAGCCTGCCCCCGGCGAAGGCGGGCGCGCGGCATGTCCCTGCCTTTCGTCATTCCCGCGCAGGCGGGAATCGCTTCTTAACAGCGAAGCGGGTCATCCATTGCTTCCTGAAGTCACTGGATCCCCGCCTGCGCGGGGATGACGAGCCGACTTGCGCGGGGATGACGAGCCCACTTGCGCGGGGATGACGAGCCGACTTGCGCGGGGATGACGAGCCAAAACGACCTGGCCGTTCGCTCGAAGAATCTTGTCTTGTTGAATGCACATTGATATGAGCAGACCTCGCGCCATCACGCAAAAAAGCGGGCGCCGCAGCGCCCGCCCGGTTGCTGCCGTTGCCGTGCCGTACTCAATGCGCCTTCAGGCACTCGCTCATGAAGGTCTTGCGCGCGGCACCCATGAGCTTTTTGGTCTTGGCTTGGGCGCTGCAGTCTTTCATTTTTTCCTGCTGCATGGCTTTGCTGCCCATCATGGGCTTGCCACTCATCATCGGCTTCCCGCCCATCATGGGCTTGGCCATTTCGTGCTTGCCTGCGGCCATCGACGCGGCGCCATGGCCCTTGAGGCAATTGTTCATGAAAGTCGTGTGCGCCGCGCCATGCATGCCCTTGGACTGATGGCTGCAATCGGCCATGCGCTCCTGCTGCGGCGACATGATCTCGCCCTTGGCGGTGGTGGTGGCGCTGGCGCCGCCGGCGAGCAACATACATGCGAATGCGAGGCCCGCGATCAGACGAATCTGCATGGAAAACTCCTCGAAACGATGGACCGGCCCCACGACCGGCCCACCGAGTCTATGCCCACGCCGTGGCATCGGCATGTGCGCGATCGGCGCGGCGTTCAGGCTGCGGCGCGGGCGCCGGCTGATTGCTGCATGCGCGGGCCTTCCAGCAGCGCGCGCCGTACTTGCGCGACCACCAGATCGATCTCGCTGCTGCTCACGTTGAAATGCGGCGTGTAGCGCAGCGAATTGGCGCCGCCGTGGATCACGCCGAGGCCGTGCAGGCGCAGCCATTCCTCGGTGGAACCGGCGCCGTAGCACTTGAACTGCGGCGCCAGTTCGCAGGACAGCAGCAGCCCGGTGCCCTGCACCCTGGTGATCAGGCCGGGCAGTTCGTCCTTGAGCTGATTGAACTTGAGCAGGAACTCGCGGCCGCGCGCGCGGATGTTCTCGCGCATCCGCGGCGTGAGCATGCCCAGCACCGTGCAGGCCACATCCAGCGCGCGCGGGTTGCTGGTCATGGTGTTGCCGTAGATGCCCTTGCGGTACAACGCCGCGGTGCGCGCGTTCACCGCCAGCACCGACAGCGGATAGTGGCCGGCGTTGAGCGCCTTGGAGTAGGTCTCCATGTCCGGCGCCTGCATGCCCTCGAAGCCGGGGTAATCGACGATCGACAGCACGCCGTGCGCGCGCAGCCCGGCCTGGATCGAATCGATCAGCAGCAGCGTGCCGTGTTCCTGGGTGAGTTCGCGCGCGGCCTGGTAGAACTCGGGCGTCAGCGCGCGGCCCGGATCGCCCTCGCCCATCACCGGCTCCAGGAACATCGCCTCGATGTGCCAGCCCTCGCGCTCGGCATCGGCGAACGCCTGCTTGAGCTGCGCGACACTGTACGGCTCGATGGTGATCAGTTCGGCCGCGTGCTGCTTGTAGCTGCCGAGGTGCTGCGCGTAAGCCTTGCGCGAGGAATCGGAATACAGCGCCGGCAGCTCGGTACGGCCGTGGAAGGCGCCCTTGACCGCGATGCGCCTGAGCGTGCGCCCGGCGTGCGGCGCGCCCGGGTCGGTCATCAGCTTGGTGTTCACATCGGCGAAGCGGCCGGCCAGGCTGACCGACTCCGAGCCCGAGTTCAGGCACAGGAAATGCGAATACGGGCAGCCGCCGCGGGTGTGGCCGATCTCGCGGCGCAGCGCCGCGCTGAAGTGCAACTGCGCCACGCTCGGCGTCATCACGTTGGCCATCACCTGATGCCGCGCCATGGCTGCGATCACCGGCAGCGGCGCGTGACCGAAACCGAGCATGCCGTAGCCGCCGCTGTCATGCAGTACCGCGCCCTTGAGCGTGATCAGCCACGGCCCGCGCGCGGCCAGCGCGATGTACGGGTTGACCGCGTCGTCCGGGTAGAAATTGACGAAACCCGACTGCGCGCGCTGGATTTGCTCGTGCTCGTCCAGCGCCACGAACTCAGGCATCTCGGACTTGAGCTCGGCGAACGCGGCCACGGCCTCGTCCACCGCGGCGATCAGGCTGGCGTCGCGGGCGAAGCCGTGCAGGCTGGCGTCGTCCAGACCGTGACACAGCTTGCGGCCACCGGCGGCGCGCAGTTCAGCGAGTTTTTGCAGCAGTTCCATGGGTTCCTCCCGCGCCATCGCGGCCCGAACGGGCGCGTGAAAGTTGCGCTAAGTGTTTATCATTAAAAGGATTTACACAGGATACCACCCGCGCCGCGGGGGCGGTACCCCCGGCCCGCGCAGAGCCTGCCCCCGCGAAGCCCTTGCCCGTCATCCCCGCGCAGGCGGGGATCCAGACGCCATCGCCAAGTCTCGCGTACCCACTGGATTCCCGCCTGCGCGGGAATGACGAAGGGGGCGTGGCGCGGGAATGACGAAGAGGGCGTGGCGCGGGGAATGACGAAAGGGGCGTGGCGGAACTGACCGCGCTACATCGCGCCTCACTCCGTCCACAGCCCCGCCAGCGGCAGTTCGATGGCCGCGAAAGGCGCGACGCGCGGTTGCTCATCGCCGCCCCAGGCACCCAGCAGCAGCCAGCGGCCGTCGCTGTTGGCATAGGCCTCCAGCGTGCGTGCATCCGGGTCCACCAGCCAGCAATGCGCCACGCCGGCGGCGGCATAGCGCGGCAGTTTCAGCACGCGGTCGGTGCGTGCGGTGGCGGGCGAAAGCACCTCGCACACCCAATCCGGCGCCAGCTCGAACCACGCCGTCTCCGGCAGTTTGGGCATGCGTTCGCGGCGCCAGCCGGCGAGATCGGGCACCAGCACATCGGCGCCCAGGTGCAGCTCGGGCTCGTCCAGGATCCACCAGCCGCCGGGGCCGCCGCGGCCGGCATCGAACGGAGTATCGAGTTCGCTGCCCAGGCGCGACGAGGTGCGCACATGCCGCGGCCGTGGTCGCGGCTGCGCGTGCAGCGTGCCGCCGATCAGCTCGCCGATCACGTGCTCGGGCAGCGCCAGCAGATCGGCATACGTGTTCAATTGGGGCGCGGTATTCATCGCGTGGGCTCCGGCTTGCGCGGTCATGCTAGCAGTGAAGCGCTCCCCGCTTTCGCGGGGATGACCATCAGGGGATATCAGCGCGCAGCCTCTCACGCTTTGTCGTCACCCCGCCCGGCGCGCAGCCTTCTCGCTCGTCACCCCGGACGGCGCAGCGCCGATCCGGGGTCCAGCGGCTTTACGCGTTCGCGCGCGCGCCGCGCCGCCACCCAGCGCGCCAGCGCCGCCAGCGCGGTGATCGCGGCCAACATCTCGAAGCCGCGGAAGGGAATCGCGTAGCGTGGCTCGGCCTGGAAAATCGCGTCGATCAGCGTGGCGTACAGCAACAGCAGCGCCGTGGCCCAGCCAGCGGCCTTGGCGGCGGCTGATCATGCGGCAAGCGCGTCTGCCATGGCGCGAACATGCACGGTGGCCGGCGCGTGAAATGCCGCTTGCACCAGCGCGGCGAAAACCCTGCCCAGCGTGTCCATGTTCGGATTGCCCCGGTTCGACAGCATTCGATGCAGCGACTTGGCTGGCGTGCCGGTGGCCTTGGCCAAGCCTTCAAAGCCGAGCAGGCCGTGGGTCAGATCACGCAGCAGCAAGCGCGCGGCGACGGATTCCCCGTTGAGCAGCAAACTCATGGCCTCGTCCAGCAGCGCGCTGGCAAAGGCGGGATCGGTCTTGATGCGATCGGCGATGGTCTTGCGGTAATCAATGCTCAGTGCCATGTCTCACACCTCATTGGCTTGGTTGTATTCACGAGGCCAGCCAGTTCACGGGCTACTTGCCTGTTGCCTTGCGGCGTCTGCGTCGAGCGTCCTTTGTTGGCACTTGCCCGGCGGCCTTCTTGCGCTGCTTGTATTCCGCGAGCAGCGCGGCCGCCGCCTTGCTTTGCGATGCCTGCCTGCTTTTGTCGCTGCCGCCCAGCAGCAGGATCAAATCAGCACCGTCCTGGTGCACGTAGATGCGCAGCCCGGGGCCCCAGTCGATACGCCACTCGGCGAGCCCGGCGCTGATGCTTTTCAAGTTGCTGGTGTTGCCGGCCGCCATGCGCGCCACGGCGCTCGCGGTCTTGGCCGCCGCTGGTGCAGCCAGTCCCATGAACCAGTCCCGGTAGTGGTTACGGCCATCGGCCGTCAGATATTCCTCGACGATGGGCATGGATCAGGCCTTATGCATGGCTCATGGTAACGCATACGTGACTATTGATGACAGGCATGGGTCCATTCCAGGCCGCTGGATTGCCCGGTGAATCCTGCGCGACGCAGCCAAGTGCCAGCCTGCCGGACGGCGTGCAGCCTCATCATTTCGGACGGCGCGCAGCCATCTCGCGCGTCATCCCGGACGGCGTGCCGCCTCTCATGTTCGTCATCCCCGCCACCTCTTCGTCATCCCCGCGCAGGCGGGGATCCAGTGACTCGCCTCACGATTCCACTTCTGGATAACCGGCGCCGTTGTTGTGAAGCGATTCCCGCCCCCGCCTTCGCTGGGGGCAGGCTCTGCGCGGGAATGACGATGGGTGGGGCGCGGGAATGACGAGGAGTGGCGCGCGGGGATGACGAGCAGGCGGAGCGTGGCGACTGTCGTGCCTTACCGCCACCCCGGTCGTGCCACGGGGCGGGCGGGGTGCCGAAGACTGGCGTTGGCGCGGGCCGCGCGGCGCGGCCGGACGGGGCGTCGCGAAGGGCCTCGCCCCGGCGCTGATGCTGCGCGGTGCGCTGCGCGGCAAAGAAAAGGGCCGCGCGGGGCGGCCCTTCTCAATCCAGAGGATTTGCTGCGATCAGTTGCGGCAAGTGGCTGGCAGGTACGTCGGTGAAATGCTCCCGGGAGCACTTGCGGGATTGCAGGTCCAGTTGACGCTGCCTACCGATGTGATCGGCGACAGTGTCAAGGTTTTGGTAAGGATGGCTGTGTTGGCTTTGGGGCCGTCATAAGTGATAGTGATCAGGCCATTACCACCAACAGCGACACCGCTGACGTAGCTGCCGGTGATGCTGGTGGCCGATGGAATGCCCGCGCTTACGTTGCTGCCCGGGAGCCGGCCGTAGTTGGTGTAGAACTCGTCCACGCCGGTCTTGGCGGCGCTCACCAGCGACAGACCTTCCGACACTTGCGCGCGGATCAGGTAGTTCTGGTAGGCCGGGATGGCGATCGCGGCCAGGATCGCGATGATCGCAACCACGATCATCAATTCGATCAGGGTGAAGCCTTTCTGCATCGTCTTCATGGTGTTACCTCGAAAGTAGTTGGTCAGCTGACTGTTGTAGCCTCTGAGCCCCCTGGCCTGTAGACCCTCCTAGGCAGGTCTGCCGGCCAACCGCGTGGATCAACCATGCGGATACGGCCGAAGCTCACCGGGAATCGAAGCAGTGTTCGTGCCAAACCCCCGGCGTTCGCGCGCGAGCCACGCGAACCGGATGAGTGTGCATGCGAACATGAACGCGGCGCAAGCGTGGGCGGGCGCGGACAGGCGCCAAAGCGTGCGCGGCGTCACGCGCGCGGCGCGAATGGGGCGGGTTTGTAGGGAAATGGACAGTGCGGCGTGAGGCGCGGGCGCCAACCCGGTGCCGGCCAAGCTTGCGTGGCTGGCCGCCGCCGCCGTGCGGCGGCCGGGTGCGGCATTGCCGCGCAAGGTTCGCGCAAGGGCAAGGCCTGACGCGGCGCGTCACCTCGGTTGACGTTGTGCGGCAGGGGGTGGGAGGGTTGGGCAAGGGTGAACCCTCACCCGGCGCTGCGCGCCACCCTCTCCCGGGGGGAGAGGGGCGTCATCCCGGGGGCGAGGGTGCGCGCGGGGATGACGAAAGACAAAAGGTCACTCCCGCGCTCCACTGCTCGTCATCCCCGCGAAGGCGGGGATCCAGAAAGCGCGGCGTCACGCCGCATGTGGCTGGATGCCGGCCGGCAGCAACCATCGCGGGCCCGGCCCCGGCGCTACACTGGCCGCGCCAGTCGTGATCCGATGGAGCCCACGCGATGCCGCTGCCGCAAGCCAAGATGAGCCTGCAAGCCTTTCTGGACTGGGAGAACCAGCAGCCGGGGCGCAACGAGTTTTACCGCGGCGAGGTGTTCGCCATGGTCGGTGCGCGGCGCGTGCATGGCGTCGTGGCCTTGAACGTCGCCACGGCATTGAAAACGCGACTGCAGGGCAAACCCTGCCGGGCGTTCATCGAGAGCATGAAAGTGCGCGTGGCCGACGACGCGGTGTTCTACCCGGACGTGTTCGTCACCTGCGATGCGCGCGATCTGCGCACCGAGATGGTGTTCGAGCATCCCGTGCTGATCGTGGAAGTGCTGTCGGCCAGCACGCAGGCGTTTGACCGTGGCGCCAAGTTCGCCGCGTATCGTGGCCTGATCAGTCTGCGCGAGTACGTGCTGATCGACCCGGATACGCGCAACGTGGAAGTATTCCGGCGCAACGAGCGCGGCCTGTTTGAACTGCACGATCAGAGCGGCGCGGCGGCGCTGGCGCTGGCCTGCGTGGATGCAAGCATCCCGATGGGCGAGGTGTTCGAGGGCGTGGAGGGCGAAACCAGCGACGGCACGGATGCAGCCGCGCGGCAGCCGTGAGTGCCGGATGCTTCGCGGCGCTCGGCATCGCATGGCCCCACTCAGCGGCAATTTGCGGGCAGGTATTGCAGGCCCAGGCCGCTGCCGGGTTTGCACGTCCACATGATCGAGCCGCTGCCTTTCACCGGCGACAGTTGCAGCGTGGCGGTCGCGGGGATCGCCTTGTTGGCCTTGGGCCCGCCGTAGGCCACGGTGATGACGCCGCCGGTGACGGTGACACTGGACACGTAATTGCCCGAGATCGAGGCCGCGGCCGGCAGCCCGGCCGAGGTGTTGTTGCTGGGCATGCCGCCGTTTTCGTTGACGAACAACTCCACCGCCGATTGGGCGCTACCCGCCAGCGCCCAGCCTTCGCTGACCTGGGCGCGGATCAGGTAGTTCTGGTACGCCGGGATGGCGATGGTGGCGAGGATGGCGATGATGGCCACCACGATCATCAGCTCGATCAGCGTGAAACCGGACTGCAAGGCCTTGCGCATGGATGGATTCCCCCTGAGTTCGGGGCGAATACCAAGCAGATTTCAGGCCAAACAATCGTCACATTGTGATGGGCGTCACACAGCACGGCGTGGGACGTCGGATGTTGGGCGTGCGGGCGTGCGGGCGTGCGGGCGTGCAGGCGTGCGGGCGTGCAGGCGTGCAGGCGTGCGGGATGCAGCGCCAGCGTCATCATTTCTCGCGCCGTGGTTCCCGCGCCCCCCCACTGCACGTCATTCCTGCGCTCCCACCGCACGTCATTCCCGCGCCCCCCCCATTGCACGTCATTCCCGCGCTCCCACCGCACGTCATTCCCGCGCCCCCATTGCACGTCATTCCCGCGCAGGCGGGAATCCAGAAGGGAAGAACCGTGAGATGAAGGCACTGGATCCCCGCCTGCGCGGGGATGACGTGAAGGTGGGGGTGACGAGGCCAATGGGCGAGATGGCGAGGGCGCAGGCGTGACCGGTGGCAGTGGCCGCTGCCGCTCGGCCGCGCCACTCTTGGGCCATGAAAAACCCCCGCGTGTACATTCTGGCGAGCCGGCGCAATGGCACGTTGTATGTCGGTGTTACTTCCGACCTCGTCGGGCGCGTGTGGCAGCACAAGCACGACTGCGTGCCTGGCTTTAGCGGGCGCTATGGCGTGCACGATCTGGTCTGGTTTGAAATGCACGCCACTATGGAATCGGCGATTGGCCGCGAGAAGGCCATCAAGAAGTGGAACCGAGCTTGGAAGGTGCGGCTAATCGAAGCCGGTAATCCAGAATGGCGCGACTTGTACGCGGAGATCGTGGTTTGATTGAAGCCTCCACCGCCCCGTCATTTCCGCGCCCTCACGCCATTTCCGCGCCCTCACGTCATTTCCGCGCCCTACTCGTCACTCCCGCGAAGGCGGGAGTCCAGTGGTTTCCCGGTCTTGCGAAAGACTGGATCCCCGCCTGCGCGGGGATGACGAAGGAACGCGGGGATGACGAAGGAACGCGGGGATGACGAAGGAACGCGGGGATGACGAAGGAACGCGGGGACGACGAAGGAACGCGGGGACGACGAAGGAACGCGGGGACGACGAAGGAACGCGGGGACGACGAAGGAACGCGGGGATGACGAAGGAACGCGGGGATGACGAAGGAACGCGGGGACGACGAAGGAACGCGGGGATGACGAAGGAACGCGGGGACGACGAAGGAACGCGGGGACGACGAAGGGCGGCGGGGACGACGAAGGGCGGCGGGGACGGCGAAGAGCGGCGGGGATGCCGATGGGGCAGTGGGGATGACGATTAACAGGCTGGTGCTCCCCGGGGTCACGCAAGCCGGGCGTGCCGGGCATCGCGCGCTCACGGCCGGCGCGCGAGTTCCGGGTTGTCCTTGGTCACCGGCATCAAATCCTTCTTGGATACGCCCATCCACAGCAGCAGCGGGCTGGAGATGAAGATCGACGACAGCGTGCCGATGAGAATGCCGAACAGCATGGTGATGGCGAAGCCGTGCACGGCGGGGCCGCCGAAGAAGAACAGCGCGGCCATGGCGATGCCGGTGAACAACGAGGTGATGATGGTGCGCGACAGGGTGTTGTTGATGGCGCGGTTGAGCACTTCCTCGGGCTCGGCGCGGCGCGCGGTGCGGAACAGCTCGCGCACGCGGTCGAACACGACGACTTTGTCGTTGATCGAATAACCCACCACGGCCAGCACCGAGGCCAGCACGGTGAGGTCGAAATCGCGCTGGGTGAGGGCGTAGAAACCCAGCGTGACCACGGTGTCGTGCACCTCGGTGATCAGCGCGGCGACGGCGAAGCGTTTCTCGAAGCGCGCCCATAGGTAAATCATGATGCCGAAGATGACGAAGATCACCGCCACGATACCGTCGTTGCGCAGCTCGGAGCCGACCTGCGGGCCGACGAAATCGGTGCGCTTGAGCGTGGCGTCGGGGCGCGCGGCCTGCAGGATCTTCATCACCGTGGCGGCCAACTGATCGGCGGTGCCTTGCTGCTGGCTGAGGTTCTTGTCGGCGGCGTTGTGCGGCTGCAGGCGGATGGACAACTCGCGCGTGCCGCCCAGGCTTTGCACCAGCGCGTGCTCGTAGCCGGCCTTGGCCAGGGTTTCGCGCACCGCGCCGGCGTCGATCGGCTTGGCGTAGTTGACCTCGACCAGCACGCCGCCGGTGAAATCCAGCCCGTAGTTGAGCCCGCGCGTGGCGATCAGCGCGATCGAGCCGAAAAACAGCAGCAGCGCGATGCCGATGCTGTATTTGCGCAGCTTGAGGAAGTGGATATTGCTGTGCGGGTTGAAGATTTCCATCGCTTGTTCCTGAGCAGATTGTTGAGAAAGTGCCGCCCTGGCACTTTCTCAAGTCGCGAGGCCGGCGCAGGTCCGGACTCGCTCCCGTCGCATCAAGTGCTGCGCGCTTGATGCGCGTGCAGCACATCCCTGTCCTGGTCTAGCAGGGTGTTTTCGATACCCTGCTAGACAGACAGCGTCTTGAGCTTGCGCCCGCCGTGGATCAACGCGGTGATGGCGTGGGTGACGGTCACCGAGGTGAACATCGAGGTGAGGATGCCGACGCCGAGGGTGATGGCGAATCCGCGGATCGAGCCGGAGGCGAAAATCATCAGCCCGGTGGCCGCCAATAGATGCGTGACATTGGCGTCCAGGATCGTCGCCCAGGCTTTCTCGTAGCCGGCGCGAATCGAGGCCAGCGGCGTCGAGCCGTTGCGCATCTCCTCGCGGATGCGCTCGCAGATCAGCACGTTGGCGTCGATCGCCATGCCCAGCGTGAGCACGATGCCGGCGATGCCGGGCATGGTCAGCGTGGCCTGGAACAAACTGAGCACCGCGACCAGCAGCACCAGGTTGAACACCAGCGCGATGTCCGCGACCAGGCCGAACAGCTTGTAGTAGATCGCCGCCGCGACCAGCACCAGGCCCAGGCCGAGCAGCACCGACAGCAAGCCTTTTTCGATATTGAGCTGGCCCAGACTGGGGCCGATCACGCGCTCCTCGACGATGTTCATCGGCGCGGCCAGCGAGCCGGACTTGAGCAGCAGCGCCAGGCTGGTGGCCTCGCTCTGGGTGAGGCCGGTGGTCTGGAAGTTCTTGCCGAACACACCCTGCACGGTGGCGCTGCTGATGACCATCTCCTTGGTCTTGGAGGTGTGCACTTCCTTGCCATTAACCGTTTTCACCTCGGGAATGCGCTCGATGTAGACCACGGCCATCGGCTTGCCGACGTTCTTGGTGGTGAAATCGAACATGCGCGAGGCGGCGGCCGAATCCAGCTCGACGTTGACCGTGGGCTGGCCGGACTGCGGGTCGAAGCCGGCGCTGGCGTTGAGCATCTGGTCGCCGGAGGCGATCACCTGCTTCTTCAGCACGATCGGCTGGCCATCGCGCCCGTAATACAGGCGATCCTCGGGCGGCACGATGCCGGTTTTCACCGCCTGCGCCACATCCACGTTCTGATCGACGGCGTGGTATTCGATGGTGGCGGTGGCGCCGAGGATCTTCTTGGCCTGGGCGGTGTCCTGCACGCCGGGCAACTCGACCACGATGCGCGTGGCGCCCTGCTGCTGGATCACCGGCTCGGACACGCCCAGCGCATTGACGCGGTTGCGCATGGTGGCCAGGTTCTGGTGGATGATCGAGCCTTCGATCTTGTCCAGCTCGGCCGGGCTGAGCACGGCGGTCAGCGTGTAACTGCCGTCGCCGGAAGCGCCGTTGTGCAGCGTCAGCGCGGTGTCGTTGGTGGTGATCAGCGCGCGCGCGGCATCGCGCGCGGCGGCGGTTTTCAGCACGATGGTAATCGTGCTGGCGTGGCGCACGACGCTGCTGTAGTCGATCTTCTTCGCGCGCAGGCTGTCGCGCACGTCTTCCAGATAGCGCTGCATCTGCTGGTCGAGCACGCTGTTGGCGTCGACCTGCATCAGAAAGTGCACGCCGCCCTGCAAGTCCAGGCCCAGCGGCATGGCGTTGGCGCCGATGGCGCGCAGCCAGCCGGGCACCGAGCTGGCCAGATTCACCGCCACCACGTACTTGTCGCCCAGCGCATCGCGCAGCGCGGTATAGGCCTTGAGCTGGACGTTGGTATTGGGAAAACGCAGCAGCAGGCGCTCACCCTTCAGGGCGGGGGTCGGGCTGGGCACACCGGATTTTCGCAGCGTCCGCGCGATCTCGTGTTGCAGCGCGGGCGTGATCGGGTTGCTGCTGCTGCCCTGGATCTGCACCGCGGCCTGCGGACGGAACGCGTTGGGCAGCGCGTAGAGGATGCCGAACAGCAGCACCACCAGCACCAGCCAGTATTTCCAGCGGGGAAAGTCGGTCATGAGCAGGGTTCCACCTGGCCGCGACGGCGCGCGGCGCAACGCGAGTTCAAGAGGACTTCAGCGTGCCCTTGGGCAGCACCGCGGAGATGGCCTGGCGCTGGATGCGCACGGTGACGTTGGGCGCCACTTCGAGGCTGATGAAGCTCTCGTCCATGGCGTCGATGCGCCCGACCAGGCCGCCGTTGGTGATGACTTCATCGCCCTTGGCCAGCTCGGAAATCATTTTCTTCAGTTCTTTCTGCCGCTTCATCTGCGGGCGGATCATCATGAAGTACATCAGGCCGAACAGCACCACCATCATGATGATGAACTGCAGGCCGCCACCACCGCTGGCCTCGGGTGCCGCGCCCGCGGCGTGGGCTGAGGGAATCAGGAAATCCATCGTCGGTCTCGATCAGGGCCGGCATGCCGGCGTTCAAAAGCGCTGAAGTATGCCACGCGCCCCGCAGCCCTGCAGGCGCGGCGCGCGGCATACGAGTGGTCATGGGGCCGGCGCAGGGCCGGCGCAAGGGCGTTGGACGTCTGTCAGTCACTGGATCCCCACCTGCGCGGGGATGACGAGAAGGGACAAGGTCATCCCCGCGCTGCCACTGTCCGTCATCCCCGCGCAATACTCCGCCATCCCCCGCCCTCCGTCATCCCCGCGCAGGCGGGGATCCAGACACCGCGCCCGCTTGCGAAGCCACTGGATGACCGGCTGTGCTGCTGTGAAGCGATGACCAGCTTCGCTGTTGTGAAGCGCTTCCCGCCTGCGCGGGAATGACGGAGGAGGACGCGGGAATGACAATGGCTCGTCATCCCCGCGCAGGCGGGGATCCAGACAAGGTTTCCCTGTTCCACGCGGCCGCCGCCGCACGGAACAAGGGAACCTTGCGCAGAGCCTTGGCGGCAGCGGCACGGAACCGGACAACCTTGCCAAACCCACGCAAGAACAATCGTTCACACGCAACGCGCGATCAGGAAAGCGCACCCTCACCCGGCGCTGCGCGCCACCCACCCCGGCCCTCGCGCGTAGCGCGCGGGCGTTCGACTACGCATGATCTGCCCACAGCAGATCATCAACGCGTAGCCTCACCCCGAGGGGAGGGGGGGTCGATCCTTCGACAAGCTCAGGACAGGCCCCTCTCCCGTCGGGGGAGGAGAAACCAACCCGGCCCTCGCGCGCAGCGCTCGGGCGTTCGGCGGCGCATGCTCTGCCCGCGGCAGGCCATCAACGCGCCGAAAAGCGCGCGATCGTTCATGCATGGAGATGCACGTCAGTGCTCAGCCCCGATCCGTGCGGTCGTGGCCGCTTGCTACACTCGATAGCATGTGCGCCATCGCTCCCCCGCCATGCTGAGTGAACTGGGACTGGTTCTGCTGTTGGCGCTGGCCAACGGCTTTTTCGCGCTGTCGGAAATGGCCATCGTCACCGCGCGCCGTTCGCGCCTGAAGCAGATGGCGCGCAACAGCAAGCGCGCGGCGCTGGCGCTGCGTCTGGCGGAATCGCCGGAGCGCTTTCTGTCCACCGTGCAGGTGGGCATCACCCTGATCGCGATCCTCACCGGCGTGGTCACCGGCGCCAACATCGGCGACCGTCTGGCGCTGTGGCTGCAGGGGCTGGGCTGGGTCGTGCTGCTGCCGTACGTGCGACCGCTGGGTTATGCGCTGGGCATCGCGTTGATCACCTACCTCAACATCGTCATTGGCGAACTGGTACCCAAGCGTCTGGCGCTGGTGGCGCCGGAGAGGCTCGCCATGATCGTGGGCGCGCCAATGCTGGCGCTGGCGCGCCTGATGGCGCCGTTCGTGCTGGTGTTGAACGCCTCCAGCAACGGCCTGCTGCGCCTGCTGCGCATGGGCCGCAGCAGCGCGCCCGAGCGCATCACCGAGGAGGAAATCCGCCTGCTGGTGGCCGAGAGCGCCGAGCAGGGCGTGCTCGATGAGGACGAGCGCGCCATGGTCAGCCGCGTGCTGCGTCTGGGCGATCGCACCGTCGGCAGCGTGATGACGCCGCGCCCGCGCGTCGCCTGGCTGGATGCCGCCGCCAACCTCGATGAAAACCTCGCGGTACTGCGTGAGACACCGTACTCGCGCTATCCGGTGTATCGCGGCAGCGAAAGCGACATCCTCGGCGTGCTGGAGGTGAAAAGCCTGCTCGAACCGCTGACCCGCGGCGACATGCGCCTGAACCTGTTCCGCACACTGGCCAAGCCGCTGTACGTGCCGGGCAGCGCGCGCGCGCTGGATCTGCTGGAGGAATTCCGCGACGCCGAGACGCCACTGGCGCTGGTGGTGGATGAATATGGCGACATCGAGGGTCTGGTGACCTTCAACAACCTGCTCGAGGCCGTGGTCGGCCGCCCCGCGCCGGCCGCCGATGCGACCGCCATCGATGCGCCCATCGTGCGCCGCGCCGATGGCAGTTTTCTGGTCGACGGCGCGCTGTCGATCGAGGATTTGCGCGAACTGCTGGGCAACGTGCAGTTGCCCGAGGAACCGGATCTGGATTACCACACCGTGGCCGGTTTGCTGATGGCGCGCGCCGGGCGCATCCCCGGCGTCGGCGAGGTCATCGAGTGGCAGGGCGTGCGCTTCGAGATTCTCGATCTGGATGGCACACGCATCGACCGCGTGCTGCTCAGCCTGGGCGCGCCGGAACAGCCCGCATGAGCCCGCGCGCGCATGCGCCGCGCACCAGCGCGGTGCTGCAAGCGGCGCTGGACGCGCAGCCCGGCGAGCAGATTCGCCTGGGCGATCTGGTCGAGCCACTGCACGAACGCGCGTTCGGATTCCTGGTGCTGGTGCTGGCGTTGCCCAACTTCGTGCCGGTGCCGATCGGCATCGGCGGGCCGATGGGCGTGCTGATCGCGCTGGTCGGCCTGCAAATGCTGCTCGGGCTGTCGCGCCCGTGGCTGCCGCGCGTGGTGGCCAATTACCGCATCGCGCGCAGCAGCGCCGGCAAGGTGCTCAACTTCAGTCTGCCGTTGCTGACGCGCCTGGAAAAACTCGCGCGCCCGCGGCTGGAGGCACTCACGCATCGCCCCGCCAGCCTGTTCAGCGGACTGCTGCTGGTGGCCATCGGCGCGCTGCTGGCGCTGCCGATTCCGTTCACCAACTGGCCGATCGGCGTGCTGCTGCTGCTCTACGGCATCGCGCTGATGGAGCGCGACGGCGCGCTGTTGCTGGCGAGCTGGCTGCTATCGCTGCTGACCATCGGGCTATTCGCCAGCGCCAGCGGCGTGATCGTGCATTACCTGCGCATGCTGTTCTGAGCCGCGTGGCGTGGCTTGCTCCGCCGTGTCGAACCCTCACCCCAACCCCTTCCCTTGGGGACTGCCGTTGGTCGTCTCCCGGTGGGAGAGGGGCTTGCAGTGCTCAGCGGAATAATTGCAGCAGCGCCCACGCCATGCCCAGCGTGAGATAGCCGAGCAGCAACCAGAAGCTGCGCTCCAGATACGCCTCGCCGGTGGTTTGCGAACGCGGGCTACAGCGTTCGGCGAACCAGTCCGGCGCGATCAGCATGGCCGCGCCGGCCAGCGGCATCAGCAGCACCAGACCAGCGCCGCGCGCGGCGCCGAGAATATCGCTGCCACGCGCCTCGAACAGGCCGGGAAACCACGCGCGCAGATGCAGCAGCATCCACAGCCAGAACAGCAGCGCGGCGATACCGAGGATGCGATGCGCCATGCGTGCCTCACTCACTCGGCGCGGCGCGCGGCCGCGCCATTCGCGCCATGCGCTCGGCGTCGGCCAGCACGCCGTGCAGGATGCGCAGCTCGCGCAGACTGGGCTGCGCGCGCAGGAACAGGCGCCGCAGGCGGCGCTCGACCGTGTACGGCGCGCGGTCCTTGTGAAAATCGATGGCGTCCAGCGTCTGCCACAGGTGCGCGAAGAATGTCTCGACCGCGCGCAGCTCGGCCGGCGGGTCGGCGGCATCCACGGGAGCGACCGGCACGGCGGCCAGCGCGCACAGGCGCAATTCGTAGGCCATCAGTTGCACTGCCTGCGCCAGATTGAGCGAGCTGAAATCGTCCACGCTGGGAATGCGCACCATGGCGTGACAGCGCGCCAGTTCGTCGTTCTCCAGCCCGGTGCGCTCGTTGCCGAACAGCAGCGCCACGCGCCCGCCGGCGTCGGCGCGTGCGAACGCGCGCGCGGCGCCGGCGCGCGGATCGAGTTCGTCCAGGCTCACGCCACGGCGGCGCGCGCTCAGGCCCAGCGCCAGCGTGCAGCCGGCCAGCGCGGTGTCCAGCGTGGCGTGCACCGGCGCGGCATCGAGCAGCGCATCGGCGCCCGCGGCCAGCGCGTTCGCCTCGGCATCGGGAAAGCGCCGCGGCGCCACCAGCAGCAGGCGCGACAAGCCCATGGTGCGCAGCGCGCGCGCCGCCGCGCCGATGTTGCCGGGGTGCTGCGGGCGCACCAGCACGCAATCGATGTTGGTCAAAGCCGCGCTCATGCCCATGCCCATGACCAGGCCCGATCGCTGGCCCAACACGGCGACCCGCGCGGCAACTGGCATAATGCGCGCGCCACGCCCGGCGCGGCCCCGTTCTTTTTCCACTGCGATCCGATCATGCCCAGACCCGCCATCACGATTGCGGTGCGCGCCGCGCGCGCCGCCGGCAACGTCATCCTGCGCTACCAGAACCGCGTCGAGGGCCTGGCCGTCGTCGAGAAACAGCGCATGGATTTCGCCAGCGAGGTCGATCGCCTCGCCGAGGCCGAAATCATACGCGAGATCCGCCGCGCCTATCCCGACCACGGCATCCTCGCCGAGGAATCCGGCGAGGTCGCCAAGGGCCGTCAGACCTGGGTGATCGATCCGCTGGACGGCACCCACAACTACCTGCGCGGCATCCCGCATTGCTGCGTGTCCATCGCCCTGCTCGAGCGCGGCGAGCCGGTGCTCGGGGTGATCTTCGATCCGCTGCGCAATGACCTGTTCATCGCCGGCAAGGGCGATGGCGCGTTCGTCAACGATCGCCGCATCCGCGTCAGCAAACGCGAGGGCCTGCCCGGCGCGATGCTGGCCACCGGTTTCCCCTGGCGCCAGCGCGAGCACATCGACGCGCAGTTGAACATGGTGCGCGCCATGCTCACCGAGGCCGAGGATTTGCGCCGCAGCGGCTCGGCGGCGCTGGATCTGGCCTACGTCGCCTGCGGGCGCTTCGACGGCTATTTCGAGATCGGATTGAAGCCCTGGGATCTGGCCGCCGGTTGCCTGCTGGTGCGCGAGGCCGGCGGCCGCTACAGCGATTTCGCCGGACGCGAAGGCCTGCCCGCCAGCGGCAATGTCGTCGCCGGCAATCTGGCGGTGAGCAAGGCGCTGGTGGACACCATCAAGCCGCTAGCGCCGCCCGCGCTGCTGCGCGCATAGGTCGTGCCGCGGCGGGGATAGTGCCTGCATGCGTGTCGGATGCTTGCGCCTGCCGCTGCAACACGACCATGACCTGGTAGCCGGTAGTCAGGGATCGTCGCGGCACTTGCCTGACCATCATTCCGGGGCCGCCGCAGGCGGAACCCGGAATCCAGCCCGCCCGCGGCAAGCACTTCACTGGATGACCCGCTTCGCTATTGCAAAGCACTTCCCGCCTTCGCGGGGATGACGAGGTGGCGGGGTGGCCCTTTTTCTTGTCATCCTGAGCGCGGCGAGGGCACCCGGCGCGGCAGTCCGCGTCGCGCAACGCCCGCGCGGCAACGCGCATGCGCCACGTCCTACATGTCGTGCTTGGCCAGCGCGTAGCCGCGCTGCTGATACGCGCGCCAGCGTTCGCGCGAACCGCTGCGCGCATCGGCGTCGGCCGGCACCACCTCGAGCAGGCGCTGGCAGGCGCGCGCGCAGGGTTCGTCGCGCAAATTGATGATCAGCGCGCGGTCGGGCGTGTCGAGGCCGGGCGGCGCGATCAGCACGGCGGTGTCGGCATCGTCGTCGTCGCCGGCGATCTGGTGCGGGATGAAGGCGTCCTCGTCGAAGCTCCACAGCAACTCGTCCAGAGCCTCGGCCTCGTCGAAGTCGCGCACCAGAATCAGCGTGGACTGGCGCTTGTCGTAAGCACGCCGCGCCAGTTCGCACACCAGCAGCAGCGGCTGTTCGCGAAAGCGCGGTTTGTCGATCAGATAAAAGTCGGCTTGGGGCATGGCCGCGACTTTACCCGCGCGCGCGGTGCGCGGTCACGCGTCGCCGCGCATCGTGGCCGGCAGCAGCACGCGCACGCACAGGCCGCCGCCCTCGCGATTGATCAGCGCGACGCGGCCGCCGTGCGCCTCGACGATCTCGCGCGCCAGCGCCAGGCCCAGCCCGCTGCCCGTGCGCTTGGTCGAATAGAACGGCAGCAGCGCCTGCGCCAGCACCGCCTCGCTCATGCCGGGCCCGCGATCGCGCACCTCGATGCGCCACGACGCGCCGCTGCGCATCACCTCCAGCTCCACCGCATCCGTCGGGCCGCCGGCCTCGTGCGCGTTCTTGATCAGGTTCAGCAGCACCTGCTCCATCTGCGTGGCATCGAAGCTGGCCAAAGCCTCGGGCACCGGATACGGCAGACGGAAGCGTGCGTGCGCGGCCAGCGCCGCGACGAACGCCGGCCACTGCACCGGCTCGGGGCGCGGCGCGGGCAGCTTGGCGATCTGCGCGTAGTCGGCGATGAAACCGTGCAGGTGGCGCGCGCGCTCGCCGATGCGCGCGAACACATCCGGCAGGCGCTGCACCTCGCCGCGTCGCGCCAGCTCGGCGCCGGAATGCGCCAGCGAGGTGATCGGCGCCAGCGAGTTGTTCAACTCGTGACTGATCACGCGGATCACCTTCTTCCACACCGCAACCTCGGCGCGCGCCAGCTCGCGCGTCATGCGCCGCAGCAGGTACAGCCGGTGCGGGCGTCCGTGCAGGCGAAAGCCGCGTTGCGAGAGATGAAAACTCTCCTCCATGCCGTCCATTTCCAGCGAGAACAGACTGTCCTCGCCCAGCTCCAGCGCGCGCCGCAGGGCGTGCGGCAGGCTGGCCGCGAGGCGCTCGAAATCCAGCCCGACGAGGCTGCGCCCCTCGCCCAGCAACTGCCGCGCGGCCAGATTGGCCAGGGTCACGCGCCCGCTCGGATCGACCAGCAGCAAGGCCACCGGCGAATGCTGCACCACCGTGTCCAGCAGCAGCTCGCGTTGCGCCAGGTTCTGTCGCTGCTCGCGCAGCGCGGCGCCGAGCGCGTTGTGCGTGTCGATCAGCGCGCCCAGCTCATCGCGACGCCGCGCCGCGATGCCGAAGCTGAAATCGCCGTCGCGATAACTGGCCACGCTGCTTTCCAGCGCGCGCAGCAGGCGCCGCAGCGGCGCCAGCACCGCGAACGCCAGCCACAGCAGCGGCAGCGCCAGCGCCAGCCACGCCAGCAGCAGCGCTGTCCACGCCGGCACCGCGCGCGCCAGCGCCAGCGCCAGCGCGGCGCCGGCCAGCGCCGCCAGCCACAGCAGCAGCGCCAACCGGCCGGTGGTGGAAAACAGGCGCCTCATGCGAAATCGCGATCCACGATCGAGAAAGATCCGAGCCAATGGCCATGGTCCGCGCGCGTGACTGGATCCCCGCCTGCGCGGGGATGACGGGACACGAAGGGCAGTCTCTGCACGGGAATGCTGGAACCGCCCGCGCGGCGATGACGGGACACGAAGGGCAGTCTCTGCACGGGAATGCTGGAACCGCCCGCGCGGCGATGACGGGCCCAAGCGACCTGAGCGTTCGCGCGAAGAATCGTGTCGTGTTGAATGGACATATCAGTCCTGCGCCAGGCCGTAACGCTGCATGCGCCGGTACAGCGCCTGGCGCGACAAGCCCAGGCGCTGCGCGGCGCGGCTGACCACGCCGCCGCAGGCGCGCAGCGCGGCCTCGATGGCCTCGCGGCCGGGCTCGTCGAGATCGCGCGGCACCGCGCTCACGGCCTGCGGCAGGCCCAGATCCGCCAGGCGCACCACGCCCTCGCGGCACAACAGGCGCGCGCGCTGCAGCGTGTTGCGCAGCTCGCGCACGTTGCCCGGCCATGCGTGCGCCAGCAGCGCCTCGCGCGCGTCGTCGTCCAGCGTGCAGGCGCCATCGAGGAAATGCTCGGCCAGCGGCAGGATGTCCTCGCGCCGCGCCGCCAGCGGCGGCAGCGCCAACTCGATCACGTTGAGGCGGTAGTACAAGTCCTCGCGGAAGCGACCGTCACGGATCATCGCCTTGAGGTCGCCGTTGGTGGCGCTGACGATGCGCACGCGCGCGCTGCGCGTGCGCCCCGAACCGAGGCGCTCGAACTGGCCACTCTCCAGCACGCGCAGCAGCTTGGCCTGTCCGGCCAGCGGCAGGTTGCCGATCTCGTCGAGGAACAGCGTGCCGCCATCGGCCTGCTCGAAGCGGCCCGCGCGCGCGCGCGCCGCGCCGGTATAGGCGCCGGCCTCGGCGCCGAACAATTCGGCTTCCAGCAGGTTCTCCGGCAGCGCGCCGCAGTTCACCGCCACGAACGGCCCGCCGCGCACCGCCGAATTGGCGTGCACGATCGCGGCGATGCGCTCCTTGCCGGCGCCGTTGGGGCCGGTGATCAGCACCGGCACCGGCGCGCGCGCGACCTGGCAGACCATCTCCAACAGTCGCAGCATCGACTCCGAAGCGAACACCAGCCCGGCCAGATCGCATTCGGCATCGAGCTTGGCGCGGCGCGCGTGGCGCGCGGCGCGACGCTCGGCCAGTACGTGATTGGCCTCGGCCAGCTCCAGCAGGTTCTCGACCGTGGCCAGCAGGTGCGCATCGTCCCAGGGCTTGGACAGGTAATCGGCGGCGCCGGCTTTCACCAGTCGCACCGCGGCGTCCAGATGCGTCCAGCCGGTCAGCAGGATCACCGGCAGGTCGGGTTGCTGCGCGCGCAGTGCGTGAAACAGCGCCTCGCCCTCGGCGCCCGCGGTGGTATCGGCGGAGAAATTCATGTCCGCGATCACCAGATCGACACGCTGCGCGCGCAGGATTTCCAGCCCCTGCCGCGGGTTGGTCGCGCCCAGCGCGCGGATGTCGTGCAGCGCGAACAGCGTGCTCAGCGCCTCGATCACGCTCGGGTTGTCGTCGATCACCAGCAGGCTGCGCATCGCTGTTTCCCGTGTGGGTGGAGTGGTCGCGCGTGGGCGCCCAGGCACGCTGCGCGGTCAGTGTAATTCCGCGTTGGCAGCGTGCCGCATGGCCGCGCGCCGGGTGGTCGTTGTTTTATCCCTCTCCTCCCCGGGAGAGGGTGGCGCGCAGCGCCGGGTGAGGGTGCGCACTTGCGCAGGGACTCGGCGTTGAACCATGCGCCGCACGGATCAACTGTTGCTGGCATGTGCATTGACAAAGCAACTCTTGACCGAACGCTGGTCGATGGCCGCATACGGCGCGAACGCGGGAAGCCGCGCGACGAGCTGATCCTGCGTGGCGCGGATCGTACCGATCTCTGCGCACAGGCGATCAACGTGACGGTCGAGGTTGACCGTCTGCGCGTGCGCGGTGTCGTTGATGATGCGCGAGTCGTCGTGGAACAGCGCGGAAAACAGCG
The DNA here is from genome assembly GCF_054637675.1 of Metallibacterium sp. Lineage (NCBI taxonomy): Bacteria > Pseudomonadati > Pseudomonadota > Gammaproteobacteria > Lysobacterales > Rhodanobacteraceae > Metallibacterium > Metallibacterium sp. The sequence goes on along the minus strand of NZ_JBTSRB010000001.1, from coordinate 38,109 downwards.
AGCCGACGATGCTGCCCGCCATGTGCGCGCCGGCCAGTCCGGTCTGCTTGCCGTAGAACATCGCGATTTGCGCCTGCGTGAAATAGCGCGTGGTCAGCACGCGCTGCGCGGGCGTCAGCAGCACCGGCTTGCCGGCGATGCGCAGATCGCCGTTGGCCGCGATCTCGGCCGTGTCACCGCCGCGGTCGCGAATCGAAATGCGGTCGCCGTGCATATGGATGGTTTGCCCATGCATGTTGATACTGGCGCCGCCGCCGCAGGCGCTCAGAGCCAGCGTCAACAGGCCGATCAAGGCGAATCGTGCGACACGGCGTTGAAGGTGCATGGCGTGCTCCCTTGCAGTGGGTGGGTGTTGGGGCTTGGACGTGGAGAGTGGAAAGTGGGGAGTGGGAAGTCAGCAGCGGGGAGCCTTTGTATTCGTCACCCCTGCGCAGAGCCTGCCCCCGCGAAGGCGGGGCGGGGATCCAGCAGGCAACCTGTCCGCAACGATTTCTGCAAGACCAGCATCGCTGTTGAGAAGTGATTCCCGCCTGCGCGGGAATGACGAGAAATGGATGGGGCAGGCATGGCCGGGTGTTTTGGCTCGTCATCCCCGCGTTCCCACTGCTCGTCATCCCCGCGTTCCCACTGCTCGTCATCCCCGCGTTCCCACTGCTCGTCATCCCCGCGCAGGCGGGGATCCAGCAGCCATGTGCCCGATCCGCGCATATTTCACGCCGCCCGCATCGCGGTGGTCGGCGGCACGCGCGCCGCGCGCAGCGCGGGGCCGAGCACGGCGAGCTGGCCCAGCGCCCACATGGCCAGCGCGCCCCATGCCACGTATTGCAGCGGCAGGCGCGACTGCGCGAAGCGCTGCATCAGCAGCACGTTGAGGCCGATGGTGAGCGCCGCGCCCAGCGCCACGCCCATGCTGACGATGATCAGGTTTTCGGCCTGGAAATGGCGCAGGATCGCGCCGCGCGTGGCGCCCAGCGCGCGCCGCGTGCCGATGTGGCGCGTGCGCTGCTGCACCCAGAAACTAGCCAGGCCGCTGACGCCCAGCGCGGTGACGATCAGCAAGATCGCGGTGATCGCCATGAGGATGCGGTTGATGGCCTGCGCACCTTGAAATGCATCAGCGCGCATTGCGGACACCGTCGTGATTTTTGAGGTGACGTGCCCAGGATTGGCCTTTTGCAGCGCCTTCGCGGCCAGTGGCAGCACGCGTTCAAGTTGCCCCGGCTGGCTGCGGATCAGGAACAGCCCGCCGAGATTCTGAGCGCCGACCCGAAATTGAATCAGGATCGAGTCGTCATCCGAACTGCGGCCGGTGATCTCCCCGCGTAGATGATCGACGATGCCGACAATACGCATACTAAAACCGCCTTCTCCACCCGAATACAACATGCGCCCCAGCGCAGTCTCATGCGGATACAAGCGCTCCGCCAAAGCTTGGGTCATTAATGCCGGCAGGATGGTCGTGGGTCCGATCGTGCTTTCGTCTGGAATTTCGTCGGGGCGCGGTGCGTGCCCTGCAATCACACGTATCCCCAATGTCTGCACGTAGCCTTGCGTACCCATGAACACGTAGGGATCGGCGATGCGCGTGTGCATGCCGGGGTCAGAAAACAAGGGATACTGGCTCACGCCCCAGAAAGGCACATCGCCATAGCTGGCATCAACCACCCCCGGCACCGCGCGCAGCAGCGCGATATTGCCTGCCGCCGTGCCCGGGTTCGACGTGCCGATCACGCCGATGCTCTGGATCACGCCGATGTCGCGCCCCATTACCCCGGTGCGCTCATGCTCCAACCGCATGCTTCGATTCACGATGAACAGCAGATTGCCCAGCACCGCCATGGTCAGGGCGATCTCCAGCACCAGCAGCGTGACCGCGGCCTTGTGCCGGCGCAGGGCGGAAAAAATCGGGCGCAACGACGAGAACGGCTTCATAGCGATTTCACCACCAGGGCGGGGGCGATGCGCGCGGCGCGCCACGCCGGCCAGATGCCGGCCAGCAGGGTTGCCACGGCGGCCAGCAGCAGCGCGTACAGCAACAGCAGCGGACTGATCTGCACCGTGGCCGCGTAGCTCACCGGCTGCTGGCGGATCAGCCACAGGCCCAGCCACACCAGCGGCAAGCCGACGAGGCCGCCGAGCAGGCCGATCAGCGCCGACTCGATCACGCACTGCGCGAACACGTCGCGCTTGCGCGCGCCCAGCGCGCGACGCACGCCGATCTCGCCGCCGCGGCGCAGGAACTTGGCCAGCAGCAAGCCCACCGCGTTGAGCAGGCAGATCACGAACACGCCGAAGGCGATCCAGGTCTGCATGCGCACGATCACCGGCACCACGTGCTTGTAGTTCAGCCACTGCATCACGTCGTCCAGGCGCACATTGGGCGCGCGCTGGAACCGCCCCAGCGTGTGCTGCTGCTGGCTGTAGCGCACCAGCAAATCGCGGTAGGCACGCACCTGCGCCGGGGTATTCAATTGCACCCAGTACTGCGCCCAGGTGCACTGCGCCGCCTTGGGGTTGTGGGTGCCGGCGCCGGGATTGTCGCCCCAGCAATCCATCGGGCCGTAGCCGTAGTCCTGCGGCAGCTCCAGCCAGGTGAAAAACGGCAGGTAGATCTGCGCGGCGGCGCCGTAGGCACCATCGTCCAGATCCCAGAAATGCGGCTGCGGATTCCAGGGCTTGATCACGCCGACGATGCGAAACAACCTGGTGGCGATGATCAGCTCGCGCCCCACGCTGTCGGCGCCGCCGAACAACTGGTCGTTGAGTTTTTGCGAGATCACCACGACCTGCGCGCGGCGCGTGTCATCCTGCTCGCTCCACGCCGCACCATATTGGAACGGCACGCCGAACATCGGGAAGAACCCGCGCGTGGTCGCGCGCGTGGTTTCCATGCGCAGCGGGTTGCCCGCCACCGTGCTGCGCAGCGGCAACCAGTTGGCGCTCATCAGCGCGCGCTGGCTGGCCTGATCGAGGTGATACAAGTTGAGCGCGTCGATGTAGGTGAGGTTGTCGGGCGGCGCGCGGCGCGCGCCCGGCAAGTCGGCCGGGCGCGGATCGATCTGCGGATGGAACACCTCATCGCCGCGCTGCGGCAGCGGATTGCCGGCCAGGTTGTGCAGCACCGTGAACATGCTCATCGCCACGCCGATGCCCAGCGCCACCGCCAACACCATCAGCGCAGTGAGCACCGTGTTGCGGCGGAATCCGCGCAGCGCCAGTTGGAACGCGTAACCGAGCATGATCGACTCCTTATGCAGCGCGCATCGCAGTGGTCGGTGGCACACGCGCCGCGCGCAGCGCGGGGCCGAGCACGGCGAGCTGGCCGAGAACCCACAGCGCCACGGCGCCGATCGGCAGATAAATGATCGGCAAACGCGGTACCGCGTAGTGCGCCATCAGCCAGACGTTGATGCCGATCGCCGCGGCGCAGCCCAGCGCGATGCCGGCCGTCGCCAGCAGAAAGTTCTCGGTCTGGAAGTAGCGCAGGATGTCCACGCGACGCGCGCCCAGCGCACGGCGCACGCCGATCTGGCGCGTGCGCTGCTGCACCCAGAAACCAGTCAGCCCCATGATGCCGATCAGCGTGACGATGAGCACCACGAGGGTGACGCTGGTCAGCAGCCATACCGCCGCGCGGCGCCCATGAAAGAAGGCTGCACGCGCAGCTTCAAAGGTTGCTATGCGGGGACGCGAATGCGCGGTCGCATCATTGGGCGGAAACGCGCGGCGCAGTGCAACGGGTATGGACTTGAGTACCGCTGGCAGTGCGTTCGGATCGGCACGCACAGCGTATTCGATGGCAGGAAAATCGATGAATCGGCCCGGGACGAGCAGCACGTTGCCTGCGGCCGACTGGTTCGCGTTGTTGAAATCATTGCGGAGCAAGTGTCCAACGACGCCAACCACGCTGTGGTAGCTCCTATGCTTGCTGCCTGCGCGGATCTGTTGTCCGAGTGGATTTGTGTGTGGGAACAGTTTTTGTGCTAACGCATGCGTGAGGATGACAGGCGCGTCAGTGTTCAGGCCTCCTTCGTTCCGCATCGTTGCATCAACCAGTTCGCTTGGCGAAAAGTTGCGACCTGCGACAAGTTTCAAACCCAACGCATTGACCAGATTGTTGCCAACGTAGATCGCCGCATTCGCCCCGTGCTTACCATTTGAAGAGAAAATCGAATCCGAGTCATACCAACCGCTCACCATCGGCAATGGAGACCCGGCACTTACCGCGATGACGCCTGGAATAGCCCGGAGCTCGGCATACCCGGTCTGAATTTGTGCGCCCGACCAGCCCTTGCCAGTTGTGTTGTAGATATGGCTGACAAGAATGACTTGGTTGGCCGCGACGCCATCGGCGACGAGCAGCGGCACGAGGCGTTGCTGCAACAGCGACAGCGCATTGCACAGGATGGCCGTGGCCAGCGCGATCTGCAGGACCACCAGCGCCGGCATCAGACGATGGCGGCGGAATGTCTTGAGCATGGGTTGCATGCGCGCGCCCCTCAGTTGGTCTTGACTTGCAGCGCAGGCGACAGCGTGCTCGCGCGCCAGGCCGGCAACAGGCCCACGACCAATCCAACACCCACGGACACCGCGAACAGGGTGATGAACATGGGCAGGTTCAAATGCGCCACGCTGGCGTAGCCGATCTGCTGCTGGCGCACCAGCCACAAGCCGAACAGGGTCAGCGGCACCGCCAGTACGCCGCCCAGCAGACTGACGCCACCAGCCTCGATCAGGTGTTGCGCGAACACACCACCGCGCGTGGCGCCCAGCGTGCGCCGCACCGCCACCTCGTAACTGCCGCGCAGAAACCGCGCCAGCAGCAAGCCGGTTACGTTGATCATGCACAGGGCCAGAAACGCCAACGAAAGCCACAGGTTGATGCGCACGCTACCGGGCACGCCATTGTTCTGCGCCACCCAACTATCCATGCTGTGCAGGGCAACCTTTGCTGCACGCGGAAAGCGTCCCGCAACATGCTGCGCCGTGGCGTAGTCCAGCAGATAGCGGCGATAGGATTCCACCTGCTGTGGCGTATCCAATTGCACCCAGGTTTCAAGCCAGCGGCAGTCTCCGACCTTTGAGCTACCGAACGCATACGCATGCGATGAGTGCTCGCAAATTCCCGGGTGAACAGGTCCAATGGAAGCCGCAAGTGCGGATTGCGCCGGCAAAATGATCGGAAACTTCGTGCCTGGCGGAAAATATAGCTGCTCAAGATCGAAAAACTGGCGCCGGTACCGCCAGTTGGCCATGACTCCAATCACGCGGAACACATGCCCGTTGAGGCGCAGGCTGCGCCCCACACCATCGGTCACGCCAAACAACTTGCGGCTCAGATGCTCGTCAATTATGGCTACGGGAGCGCGCGCCGCGCTCTCAGCTACGGTCCATGTACGGCCATAGCGCAACGGTACGCCAAACATCGCGATGGCCTGCGCCGAGGTCAGCCAAGTGAGTACGCTGGAATCGTGTGCGCCGCCAGTGATGGTCGAGGCATTCACGTCCGCGATCGCCAGATCCACCTGCCGCACCGCCTTGCGCGCATCCACCAGCGCCTGCGCATCGCGCAGCTTGAGCAAGGTGGGCCAGGACGAGTCGCCGTGATCGCCTGGCTTGGGCAGCGGCTGCGAGTCCATGGACACAAGGTAGATGTGCTGACTGCCGTGCGGAATCGGATCGGCCATCAGTGCATTCAGAATCGTGTAGGCGGTCATGCAGGACGCGATGCCGATGGCCATCGTCACGATGATCAACAACGTCTGCGTGCGATGGCGCAGCAAACTGCGCAGCGCCAATTGCAGGTAATAGGCACCTTGGCTGTTCATCGCATGCCCTCACGCCGCCCGCATCGCCGTGGTCGGTGGCACGCGCGCCGCACGCAGCGCGGGGCCAAGCACGGCGAGCTGGCCCAGCGCCCACAGCGTCACCGCGCCGATCGGCAGATAGACGATCGGCAACCGCGGTACCGCGTAGTGCGCCATCAGCCAGACGTTGATGCCGATCGCCGCGGCGCAGCCCAGCGCGATGCCGGCCGTCGCCAGCAGAAAGTTCTCGGTCTGGAAGTAGCGCAGAATGTCCACGCGCCGCGCGCCCAGCGCGCGGCGCACGCCGATCTGGCGCGTGCGCTGCTGCACCCAGAAGCTGGCCAGGCCGGCGATGCCGAAGGCCGTGGTCAGCAGCAGCGCGGCGATCACCCCGACAAGGATGCCGGCCATGGCGCGATCGTTCTGGAAGTACGCGTGCCGGATCTGTTCAAACGTGCGGTGATGCAACAGCACCCGATTGGGATCGATGCGCTTGAGCGTGGCCACCGCGGCCTTCAGCACGCGCTCGCGGTCCTGCGGCGCGCAGCGGATGATGTAGCCTGCGGCCTGCTGCAGGCTGATACGTATCGGAAACAGGATGCTGTAGTCGGCCCCAATACTGGGCACCTCCGGACGCAACAGGTTCGTAATTACACCGATCACACGGAACTGGATGCCGTTGCCCATGTAAAAGGTCTTGCCCAGCGCCGGTTGGCCTGGCCATAGCCGCTCGGCCAGCGCTTCCGTGACGATCACGATGTGTGGCAATTCTTTCAGGTTATCGGAATGCAGCGCCCTGACGACGGCACCGAAGCCGAGGTATTCGCCAGGAGAAAATTTGCGGCCGGCGATCAGCCGCAACCCGAGCGTGCTGATGATGTTCTGTCCGAAATATTCCGCGACATGGACCGTATTCCACCTTTGCCGCGGGTCGAGTTTGATGCCGCCATTCGAGGAATGGTCAGCGAACGGCAGCTGGTTGATCAGGGCGACATCACGCACGCCGGGAATCTGTCGCAGGGCAGCAATATCGACCTGTGCTCGCGCTTCGGCATCCGGCTCATTGCCGATATAAGCCATCTGCACCTGCACCAGCTGATGGTCTGCGACACCGCTGACAATGTCCATGCGCTGCAGGCGGTTGTGGATCAGGAACACCGCGTTGCTGACGATGGCGAAGGCCAGCGCGATCTCGAACACGATCAGGAGTGCCGCGATCTTGTGCCGCGACAGGCTGGCAAGGATGGGACGGATGGCCATGGTCGACCTCATTGCGTCTTGAGTTGCAACGCAGGCGGGATCAGGCACGCCCGCCACGCTGGCAAGGCGCCGGCCAGCAGGCTGCCCGCCAGCGCGAGCCCGAATGTCGCAAGCAGCATCGCGGGATCGAGATGCGCCAGCTTGGCGTAGTCGGAGGGCTGCTGCCGCACGGCCCATAGGCCCACCAGGGTCAGCAGCAGCCCCAGCACGCCACCCGCGAGACCGACCAGACCGGACTCGATCAGAAGCTGCGTGAAGATCGCCCGGCGCGACGCGCCCAGCGCGCGGCGCACGCCGATCTCGCTGCTGCGGCGCAGGAACTTGGCCAGCAGCAGTCCGACCGTATTGACCAGACACACCAGCAGGAACCCCAGCGCCAGCCAGGCCTGCATGCGCACGTCGTCGGGCACAACCTGCCAGTACGTCAGCCACTGCATCAGGCTGCGCAGGCGCACGTTGGGTGGACGCTGGAAGCGCCCCAGCGACTTCTGCTGCGCCGAGTAGTTCACCAGGAACTGCCGATAGGCCGCGACCTGGGCTGGGCTGTCGAGTTGCACCCAGAACTGTAGCCACCCGCAGGGTGCGGTATGCGCGGGCCGCGGGCCGCCGCCGCCATTGCCCCAGCAGTTGACGGAGCCCTCGTGATCCATCTTGATGTCCTGCGAGGTCGACAGCGGCAGGTACACGCCCTCGGGCTCGGCGTAGCTGCCGACGTACATGTCGTAGAAGTGCGGGCTGGGATGCCAGTCGCCCAGCACACCCACCACGCGGAAGGCCGCGCCGTTGAGCCGCAGAACCTTGCCCACGCTGTCGCCGCCGCCGAACACGCGCCGGTTCAGCGCGTCGCTGATCACCGCCACGCGAGCACGGGCGGCGTCATCGGCGGCGTCCCAGCCATGGCCGTAGCGGAACGGCACGCCGAACATCGGGAAGAACTCCGCCGTCGTTGCCCGCGCATCTTCGAAGAACGGATCGATGCCGTTGCGGGTCGACTGCACGGCGACGGACCCGCCAGTCATCAATGCCTGCCGGTCGGCCCGATGCGCCTCCAGCAGATTCATGCCATCGATCCACGTGACCTGACCCATCGGCTCCTCGCCTGGGCGATAGCTCAGCGCGTCGCGCGGGTCGATCTGCGGGTAGTACAGATCGGCGCTGCGCCCCGGCAGCGGATCGCCCGACAGCACGTGCAAGACGGTCAGCGTGGTCATGCAGGTGCCGATGCCCACGGCCAGCGCCAGCACCATCAGCGTGGTCAGCACCGGATTGCGCTGCAATGCGCGCAGCGCGAGTTGCAGGTAATAGGTACCTTGGCTGTTCATCGCACGCCCTCTATGCCGTGCGCATCGCCGTGGTCGGCGGCACGCGCGCCGCGCGCAGCGCGGGGCCGAGCACGGCGAGCTGGCCGAGAACCCACAGCGCCACGGCGCCGATCGGCAGATAAATGATCGGCAAACGCGGCACCGCGTAGTGCGCCATCAGCCAGACGTTGATGCCGATCGCCGCGGCGCAGCCCAGCGCGATACCCACGGTCGCCAGCAGGAAGTTCTCGGTCTGGAAATAGCGCAGGATGTCGATGCGGCGCGCACCCAGCGCCCGCCGCACGCCGATCTGCCGCGTGCGCTGCTGCACCCAGAAGCTGGCCAGGCCGACGATGCCGATGGCGGTGACGCCGAGCAGGGCGATGATGGTGGACACCAGCAGCCAGGCCATGGAACGGTCGTCGCGGAAATAGCGTTGCCGCATGTGCGCGAACGATTCCTGCTTAATCAGTGTCTCGGTCGGGTGCATGGCCTGGAGTTTCGCGGCCGCGGCCTTGAGCACCCGCGCACACTCGGCTGGTGGACAGCGCAGGGCGTACCAGGCATACATCACTGGACTCGTGCGTAACGGCGAAATGACACCGTAGTAGTTGCTTGGATCCTCCGCGTTGGCATTGATGTACGGCTTGATGATGTTGGAGACGACCCCATCCACGAGTACCGGCGTCTCACCCATGTACATCACCTTGCCCACAGCGCTGGCGTGCGGCCACAGCCGCTTCGCATACGCCTCCGTGATCAGCGCCTGCCGGGCATTCACAAATGTCTTGAATACATCCTTGGGCGTGAGATCACGGTAGGCACTCGGTTGAAACGCAGCGCCTTGCAACACGCGGATGCCGAGCGTCTGCAGCAAATCAGGGCCGCCGAAGTAGATAGGCGCTGGGGCGCCATCGTTGAAGTTGTGGACCGGATGCGTTGCGTACGCGAGCCCCCATTGCGAGCCACTCAAGGGCAGGGTATTGACGACGCTGGCCGACTCGACACCCGGAATCGCCCGCAGCGCGGAGAGGTCGGTTTGCGCGGAGGCGACCGATCCGTTTTGTTTCCCGGCCGTGGCAAGTTGCAGCAGGACCAGGCTGCGCTCATCGATACCGGAGCGCAGATCGATGCGCTGCAAGCGCCCGATCACCATATACACGGCATTGCTGACGATGGCGAAAGCCAGCGCGATTTCCAGCACGATCAGGAACGCGGCGATCTTGTGCCGGCGCAGCGCGGACAGGATGGGACGCGGCGTCATCATGGCGGGCCTCACTGGGTCTTGAGTTGCAAAGCGGGCGGAATCAGGCACGCGCGCCACGCCGGCAGTAGCCCGGCGACGAGGCTGGCGAACAGCGCCAGCGCCAGGGTGGCGACCAGCATCGCCGGTTGTAGATGCGCGAGGCTGGCGTAGTCGGACGGCTGCTGGCGCACCAGCCACAGGCCCAGCCAGGTGAGCAGCAAGCCGAGCAGCGCGCCGGCCGCGCCGATCATGCCGGCCTCGATCAGCAGTTGCGCGAAGATCGCGCGGCGCGAGGCGCCCAGCGCGCGGCGCACGCCGATCTCGTTGGAGCGGCGCAGGAACTTGGCCAGCAGCAGGCCCACGGTGTTGACCACGCACACCAGCAGAAAGCCCAGCGCCAGCCAGGCTTGCATGCGCACGTCATCGGGCACCACGTGGTTATAGGCCAGCCACTGCATCAGGTCGTCCAGACGCACGTTGGGCGGCCGCTGGAAGCGCCCGGCGGCATGCTGCTGCGCGGAGTAGTTGGCCAGGAAGCGCTGATACGCCGCTGCGGCTCTGGCGCCATCCAGTTGCACCCACATCTGGATGAAGCCGCACGGCGAGGTGTCCAGGTTCTTTCCGGGCTTGCCGTAACAATTGGTGGAGCCGCTGACGGCGAAATTCAGCGCGCGCGCGGTGTTGAACGGAATGAAAACCTGTTCGACCTCGCCGTAGCGCGATGAATCGAGATCGTAGAAACGCGGCACCGGGCGCCAGTGCGCCAGCACGCCGATGATGCGGAAACTGTGGCCGCCGTAACTGAGCATGCGGCCGACGCTGTCGGCGCCGCCGAACAGCTTGCGGTCCAACCTCTGCGAGATCACCGCCACGTGCGCGGCGCCGGCATCATCGGCTTTCGACCAGCCACCGCCGAATCGAAACGGCACCTCGAACATGCTGAAGAAATCGCCGCCGGTCAGGCGCGAGCTCACCACGAACGGATGCAGCACCGAGCCCGTCGGCGGCTGCACCACGCCGGCACCCTGGTACATCACCGCCGCGCGCGTGGCCTTGCCCTGCTGCAGCAGATTCTCGGCGTCGATGTAGGTGAGCAGGCCGGGTGGCTCGGGCTTGCCATCGCCGCCGCGCGCCAGAGGCCGCGGATCGACTTGCGGGTAGTACAGGTGCGCGCTGCGCCCCGGCAGCGGATCGCCGGAGAGCACGTGCAGCACGGTGAGCATGGTCATGCTGGCGCCGATGCCCACGGCCAGCGCCAGCACCATCAGCGCGGTCAGCGCCGGGCTGTTGCGCAGCGCGCGCAGGGCCAGGCGCAGGTAGTAGGCGCCCATGACTCAGCCCCGCGGCAGCGCGAGATCGCCCGCGGTGCGCTCGCGCAGGCCGGGATGGAAGCGCGGCTCCTCGCTGACCCCGGTGGCCATGCCGTCGACGATGTGCACGTTGCGCTGCGCACGCGCGGCCAGCTCGGGATCGTGGGTGACCATGATGATGGTGGCGCCCTCGCGGTGGATTTCCTCGATCAGCTCCATCACCCCGCGCGCCATGGCGGTATCGAGGTTGCCGGTGGGCTCGTCCGCGAGCAGCAGGCGCGGGCCGCCGGCCAGCGCGCGCGCGATCGCCACGCGCTGCTGCTGGCCACCGGAGAGTTCGGCCGGGTAGTGCTTGAGGCGTGCCGATAGACCGACGCGCTCCAGCGCCGCCAGCGCGCGCTGGCGCCGCTCGCCGCCGCTCATGTGGCGGTAGTGCAGCGGCACCTCGACGTTGTCCAGCACGTTGAGGTCGGGGATCAGGTTGAAGGCCTGGAACACGAAGCCGATCTTCTCGTTGCGCAGGCGCGAGCGCTGGTTGTCGTTCATGCCGTGCACGTTGACGTGGTCCAGCAGGTACTCGCCGCGGGTGAAATCCTCGAGCAGCCCGGCGATGGTCAGGAACGTGGTCTTGCCCGAGCCCGACGGCCCGGTGACGGCGACGAACTCGCCCTCGTCGACCTTCAGCGAGAAGCCGCGCAGGGCGTGGGTCTCGACGGTTTCGGTGCGATACACCTTGGACACTTCGCGCATCTCGAGCATCACGTTCTCCGGGTTGGATCAAGCCCCTCTCCCAGCGGGAGAGGGGTTGGGGTGAGGGTTCGGGTCTTGCTCAGCGTTGCGCAAGGTCGAACCCTCATCCGGCCTGCGGCCACCTTCCCCGGCCCTCGCGCACAGCGCTCGGGCGTTCGGCTGTGCATGATCTGCCCGCGGCAGATCATCAGCGCGCAGCCTCGCCCCGGCGGGAGAAGGAAATTCTCAATGACTGATCACCACGCGCGGCGCGTCGTGGAAACTCTCGGCGCCGGCGACCACGACACGTTCGCCCGGCTTCAACCCGGCGAGAATCTGCACGCGGTCGATGCTGCTGGGACCGAGGCGCACCGGCGTGCGCACCGCGAGGTCGCCATGCAGCACGTACACCGCGCTGCCGCCGTCGCTGTCCAGCGACGGGCCGCGCGCCACGGTGATGGCATCGGCCACGCGCTGCAGCACCACGCGCACGCTGAGGCGCTGGTTCTGACGCAGTCCGGCCGGGCGCGCGCTGGCGAAGCGCACGCGCGCCGCCACTTCGCCGCCAACCACCTCGGGCGAGATCGCGCCGACGATGCCCGGCCAGCGCTGGCCGTCGCCGCTGATCTCGGCGTGCATGCCCGGCGCCAGATCGCGCGCGAAGCTTTCCGGCACCTTGATCTCGACTTCCAGCGCCGACAAATCCACCACGCTCAGCAGCGCCGCGTCCTTGGCCACCTTGGTGCGATCGGCCACCGCCAGTTGCCCGACCTGGCCGGTGACCGGCGCGCGCAGGGTCAGCGCATCGACCTGACGCTGCAAGTCGGCCACGATCAGTTGCTGGCGCTCGGCGGCGAGGCGCTTGCTGCGAATCTCGAACGCGACCATGCGATTGTCCAGGCCCTGATCCTGCTCGGCGTGGCGCAGGCTGATCTGCGCCTTGTCCAGCGCGTCCTGCGCGCGCAGCACGTTGATCTCGGGCACCGCGCCCATCTTGTAGGCGCGCGTGTTGCGATCGAGATCGGTCTGCGCGGATTTGAGGTCGATGCGCGCGTCCTCCAGTTTCTGGCGCGCGGCCAGGCGCTTCTTTTGCGCATCGAGGTGCGCGTTCTCATAGGCCAGGCTCAGGCTTTGCAGCGTGGCCTGCTCCTGCGCCAGGCGATTGGTCAGCTCGGGGCTTTCGACGATGCCCAGCACCGCATTTTTTTGCACGGCATCACCGGCCTGCACCTGATAGCGCACCGTGCCCGAGGCCGCCGCGTACAGCGTCGGGCTGACCGCGGCGACCACGCGCCCATCGGCGGCGATGTCGCGCACGAACGCGCCCTGCTGCACCGTGGCCACTTCCAGCCGGCTCAGACTGACGCTGTTGGATGCGGCGAAGTAGCGCGTGAGCAGCACGCCCAGCAGCAGCGCGACCAGCACCGCGCTGCCGATATAAAGCAGCCGGCGCTTGTGCCGGCGCCAGCCCTGCGCGGTCTCCAGCACGAAATCCTGCCCCTGTGTATCGCGAAAATTCATGCCCGCCCCGTGGATTGCACTAGCCAACACAAGGCAAGGCGCGTGCCAGGTGCGCAGACGCTGCGCAGGACTGTGCGTTCAAGCAGTTGCGCGCGCGGCGCGTGCCGATGCAGTGTCCGCGGACAGCGTGCGGACAGTCGCGGCGGGATTCTCGAGGGTTCGCGCTGTCATGCGCGCGTGCTGTTTGATGCAGTGTTTTGTCATCCACGGCGAAACTCGGCATGGCCATTCGGAAAGCCGGACCACACGCCATGCCATGCTTGTTCGAGGCCGCGGGCCGAAGCCTCACGGTTTTGATCACCGCGCAGCGTTGGCGCGGACTACAACGTGCACCCGTGCGCCGAGAGGGTTCGCTACGCTCGGCATGACAAGCCGGTGAATCCCGCGCCGCGCGATCTCGCTCACCCCGATTCCACAGTCCCGATTCCCACGCTGCAAGCCATCCATCACCGATCCTGCGAAACTCGCCCGCCATGTCCACGCCCTCATCTTCGATTCCATCCGCCACGCCGCCCGATGCGCGCGCCGCGTCCCCCATGCCGCAGCGCGCGCTACTGGCGCGGCGCGCGTGAGCATGCATTTCAGCCTGCTCAACAGCGATGGCGCGGCGCGGCGCGGACGCGTGCGATTCGCGCGCGGCGTGGTGGAGACGCCGGCGTTCATGCCGGTGGGCACCTACGGCACGGTCAAGGCGATGACGCCCGCCGACCTGCGCGGCAGTGGCGCGCAGATGATCCTGGGCAACACCTTTCATCTGTGGCTGCGCCCGGGGCTGCAGGTGATCGAGCGCTGCGGCGGCCTGCACGGCTTCATGCGCTGGGACGGGCCGATCCTCACCGACTCCGGCGGATTCCAGGTGTTCTCGCTGGCGCACCGGCGCAAGATCACCGAGCAAGGCGTCAGCTTCGCCTCGCCGGTGGACGGCAGCAAGGTGTTTCTCTCGCCCGAGGAATCCATGCGCATCCAGCGCGTGCTCGATGCGGACGTGGTGATGATCTTCGATGAGTGCACGCCGTATCCGGCCAGCGCGCGCGAGGTCAGCGATTCGATGGAACTCTCCTTGCGCTGGGCCGAGCGCTCGCGCCGCGCCTTCGATGATCTGCGCAACCGCAACGCGCTGTTCGGCATCGTGCAGGGCGGCGTGTACCCCGAGTTGCGCCAGCGCTCGGCTGCGGGCCTGCGCCAGATCGGTTTCGACGGCTACGCCTTGGGTGGCCTCGCCGTGGGCGAGCCCGAGGCCGAGCGCAACCGTACCCTCGATGAAACCCTGCCGCTGCTACCTGCCGAGCGCCCGCGCTATCTGATGGGCGTGGGCCGCCCCGAGGACATCGTCGCGGCGGTGCGCCGCGGCGTGGACCTGTTCGACTGCGTGATGCCCACGCGCAACGCGCGCAACGGGTTCCTGTTCACCGCGCAGGGCACGCTGCGTATCCGCAACGCGCGCTACGCCACCGATACGCGCCCGATCGAGGAAGGCTGCGACTGCGCCGCCTGCGCCGGCGGTTTCAGTCGCGCCTATCTGCGCCATCTGGACCGCTGCAACGAGATCCTCGGCAGCATCCTGGCCACGCAGCACAACCTGCGCTATTACCAGCGCCTGATGGCCGGGCTGCGCGATGCCATCGCCGCCGCGCAACTGGACGACTTCTGCGCCGCGTTTGCAGCCGCGCGCCAGGTGGCGTCGGAGTAGCGCCCAGCCGGGTCGCATCACTTCCGCAAAGAGCCGGCCCTGCATTCCTCTCACCCTCCGGGCGGGATTTCCCTCTCCCCTCGGGAGAGGGTGGCGCGCAGCGCCGGGTGAGGGTTCGCACTTGCTTGGCATGTGTTGTACGTGAACGACCGCTCTTGCGTGGTGCTTGGCAAGGTTGCCCTGTTCCGTGCGGCTGCCGCCGCGCTTTACTTCGGGCATCCTGCCCTCCGCCCCTGCGGGGCCCGCTACGCGGTTCGCGCCGCTCCTGCGGCGCAGTGCTCGGCAAAGATAAGGAACCCAAGAAAGCCGACCCCGACAGCAGCGCCCGCTGCGCGGGTGCGCGCGCTTGCGCGTGAGCGCGATCTCGGCCTGCGCATCCGGCACTGGTCGGATCGTCCGGCCCGCAACATCGTGTCGCGGGCGTTCGGCAGCTGGCGCTGCCTCGCCCCGCGCGCTCACACTTCGTGCTTGTCCCGCGCAGTCCCGCCGTTGCCGAAGAGGATTGAAGATCAAGAGCACGCGCGCTGCGCGCGCGTCGTTGCCTCTGATCTTCGTAGCGTTGGTCAGTGCCGAGCAGCGCAGTCGGGCGCGAGGGCAAGGCGCGCATGTTCGAGCCCAGGGATGGGCGAGTTCGCGCTGGGCGCCCGCGCCGGGATGGCGCGGGCCGGGCTTGGCCGCGAAGCAGGATGCGAGAGCGGACA
The DNA here is from genome assembly GCF_054637675.1 of Metallibacterium sp. NCBI lineage: Bacteria > Pseudomonadati > Pseudomonadota > Gammaproteobacteria > Lysobacterales > Rhodanobacteraceae > Metallibacterium > Metallibacterium sp. Next base: position 22,544 of record NZ_JBTSRB010000001.1, on the reverse strand, counting down.
AGGCGGCCGGCGCGCAGCGCAGGGCGCGGCGTCGAGCGCCCGAGGCAGGAGCCGAGGGCCGCGTGACTTGCCCAGCGCGGGATGCGCGAGGCTAGTCACCCCGCGCAGCGGCGGGGCGCAGGCCGCCGCGGGACGGCTTTGGTTACTTTCCCCAAGAGGAAAGTAACCCGCGCGGCGACGGCCGCACGGAACCAAAGCAATCTGGCAAAGAGAGAGACTGAGCGGTAGCGGCTCACGACAAGGAAACCTTGCCGAGCGCCACGCAAGAACAGTCATCCGAATATGTCGCGCCACGCGGCTAAACTGCGAGCATGGACGAACGCGCGCTGCTTGCAACCCTGGCCGATGGTGCCACGCATTCTGGCGCGACGCTGGCGGCGACGCTGGGCGTCAGCCGCGCGGCGGTGTGGAAGCAGATCGAGAACCTGCGCGCGGCGGGGTTGCCCATTGCCGCGCAGGGTGGCCGCGGTTATCACTTGCAATGTCCGCTGCAATTGCTCGATGGCGACGCGCTGCGCGCGGCGCTGCCGCGCGGTGTGGGCAAAGCATGGCCGTGCATCGAGATTCACTGGCAGCTCGATTCGACCTCCAGCGAGTTGCAGCGGCGCGCGGCGTTATTGCCTTCGGGCAGCGCGATTTTTGCCGAGCGCCAGAGCGCCGGGCGCGGCCGGCGCGGACGCAGCTGGCTGGCGCCGCCGGCGTTGGGGCTGACGTTCTCGCTGCTGTGGCGCTTCGAGCACGGTTTCGCCGCGCTGGCCGGCTTGTCGCTGGCGGTGGGCGTGGCGGTGGCCGAAACCCTGCACGCGCGTGGCGCGCATGCGATCACGCTGAAGTGGCCCAACGACGTGCAGCATGACGGCGGCAAGCTGGCCGGGATTCTGGTGGAGCTGGGCGGCGAGTTTCTGGGGCCGTGCCATGCGTTGATCGGCATCGGCCTCAACGTGTGCATGCCGGCGGCCGTGCGTGCCGACGCCGGGCAGCCGGTGGCCGATCTGGTGGATGCTTGCGGCGGCGTGGCGCCGGCACGCAACGCGCTGGCCGCCGCGCTGCTGGCGGCGCTGGCCGAGGTCTTGGCGCTGTTCGCGCGCGAGGGCTTTGCCGCATTCGCCGCGCGTTACGCCGCGCTGGATGCGCTGGCCGGGCGCGAATTGAGCGTGCAGACCGGCAGTGAAACGTTTCGTGCAAGCGCGCAAGGCGTCGATGCGCGCGGCGCGCTGCGCGTGCTGCGCGGGGCGCAAACGCTGTTGCTGGACAGCGCCGAAGTGTCGGTGCGCGCGTGAATCTGCTGCTGGATCTCGGCAACACGCGCCTGAAGTGGGCGCTGGCCGAAGGCGCGCAATTGCGCGGCGCGGCGCTGGCGCTGGCGTGGGAGACGCCGGACTTCGAGACGCGCTTGGGTGCGCTGCTGGCCGCGCTGCCGCCGCTGCGCGCGGTGCACATGGCTGCGGTCGCGGCACCCGCGCGCGAGGCGCAGGTCATCGCCATCGTGCAACGCGTGCTGCGCATCGAGCCGCGCGCACAGCGCAGCGCGGCGATGCTGTGCGGCGTACGCAGCGCCTACCGCGAGCCGGCGCACCTGGGCATTGATCGCCTGCTCGGGCTGGTCGCTGCGCACGCCGCCGGTGATGCGCCGTGCGTGCTGGCCAGCTTGGGCACGGCGCTGACGCTGGATGCGCTGGGCGCCGATGGGTGCCATCGCGGCGGACTGATCGTGGCGGCGCCCGCGCTGATGCAGCAAGCCTTGCTGGGTGCGGCCGGGCGCGTGCGCGCGCAAGGCGAGGGTCGCGTGGTCTGGTTGGCCGACAACACCGAGGACGCGCTGGGTTCCGGCGCGTGGCTGGCGACGACGACGCTGGTCGAGCGTTTCTGCGAGGAATCCGCGCTGGCGCTGGGCGCGCAGCCGCGGCTGCTGCTGGCCGGTGGCGACGCGCCGCGTTTGCAGGCGCAGTTGCGGCGCGCGGCGCAGTTGTTTCCCGATGCGGTGCTGCGCGGTCTGGCGATTGCCGCGCATGCGCAGCGCGATGCGGGCTGAGCACGCCGTGTCGGGAATCTGCGCGCGGTCACCGATCTTGCGTGGCGCTGCGCCTAAAATCGCCGCATGATCCTGCGCCTGACCGTGCTGCTGTTGCTGCTGCTCAACCTCGCCGCGGCGGCGTGGTGGCTGTGGGGCGGGCGGGTGGCGCGACCGGTGCCGGCCACGGTGGCCGGCGTGCCCACGCTGCATCTGCTGCATGAAGCGTTGCCGCGCGCCGCGACGCGGGCGCTGTCCACACCGGGCGCAGCCGCGCCCGGCACGCCCGCGCAGTGCCTCAGCGTGGGTCCGTTCACCACGCAGGCCGAGATGCACCAGGCCTTCGCCGCGCTTGATGCGCACGTGCCGCGCATCCAGTACCGCGTGGCCGAGTCCGCGGTTTCGCGCGGCTGGTGGGTGTATCTGACCGCTGCCGGGCGCGAGCAGGCGCTGGCCACGGCACGCGCACTGGCCGCGCACGGTGTGCGCGACGACTACGTGATCACCGCCGGCGATCAGCAGAACAGCATCTCGCTGGGATTGTTCCAGGATCCGGCCAACGCGCAGCGGCGCGAAGCGCAACTGCGCGCGCTGGGTTTCCCCGCGCAGATGCGCCAGCGCGTCGAGCAGGTGCCGCAGTACTACATCGAGTTCCAGTTGCCGGCCGCGCCGGGCTTCGTCTGGCAAACCCATGTCGCGCACGCCGACATCCTCAACGCGCAGGCGCGCGCCTGCGATTGAACCGCGCGCCGACCTGTTCGATGGCGGTGATCGGGCGTATCGCACGAGGCAGTTACAATGCGCGCACGCCGGCATAGCTCAGTTGGTAGAGCAACCGCCTTGTAAGCGGTAGGTCCCCCGTTCGAGTCGGGGTGCCGGCACCAGCCTCGGAGCCTGCACGTGAACGAACCCGGTGTGGATTACGACGCGCGCCTGGCGGCACTGGCGGCCGCATTCGCGCAGTCGCTGCCGGACAAGCGCGCCGCGATCGCACGCAGTTGGCGCGCATGGCAAGCCGGTGACGCCGCGGCGCGCGGTGAACTGCAGGCGCTGGTGCATCGCCTCGGCGGCGCGGCTGACAATTACGGTTACGTGGCGTTGGGCGTTGCCGCGCGCGCGCTGGATACCGCGCTCATTCCGCGCCTCGAAGCCGGTCCTGATGCCGTGGCGGTCGCAGTCGCCGCGCTGCTCGTGGCTTTCGATCAGCCGCCCGAGGCGGTCTGATTTCCGCGCTGCGCCACCGCGCGCCGCGCGCTCGATGTGGAGGACCGTCATGACCCCTGCCGTTTCCGCAAACCCGACCGCGCGCGCGCTGCCGCGCATCAGCCTGATCGGCGCGCCCACCGACATCGGCGCCGGGCATCGCGGCGCCGCCATGGGTCCCGAGGCGCTGCGCGTCGCCGGCTTGGCCGAGGCATTGCGCGCACGTGGGCTGGAGGTGCTCGACCGCGGCAATCTCGGCGGTCCGATGAATCCGTGGCAGCCGCCGCGCGATGGCTATCGTCACCTGCCCGAGGTGCAGGCGTGGGCACGTGCCGTGGCCGAGGCCATCGACGCGGAGCTGGCGCAGGCGCGGCTGCCGATTCTGCTGGGCGGCGATCATTGTCTCGCCATCGGCTCGATCGGCGCGGTGGCGCGCCACTGTCGCGCGCGGGGGCGCAAGCTGCGCGTGCTGTGGCTCGACGCGCACGCCGATTTCAACACCCACGCCATCACCCCCTCGGGCAACATCCACGGCATGCCGGTGGCGTGCCTGTGCGGCCATGGCCCGCTCGAGCTGACCACGCTGACCGGCCCGGCGCCGGCGCTGCGTGCGGACGAAATCCGCCAGATCGGCATCCGCGCGGTCGATCCGGGCGAGCGCCGACTGGTGCACGACGCCGGCCTCGCCATCTTCGACATGCGCTACGTCGACGAGATGGGCATGAAGCGCGCCATGAACGAAGCCCTCGCCGGTCTGGATGCCGACACCCATCTGCACGTGAGCTTCGACGTGGATTTTCTCGATCCCGGCATCGCGCCCGGGGTCGGCACCACGGTGCCTGGCGGGCCGAACTATCGCGAGGCGCAGCTCGTCATGGAGATGATCGCCGACAGCGGCCGTCTGGCCTCGCTCGACATCATGGAGTTGAATCCGGCCTTCGACGATCACAACCGCACCGCGCGGCTGGCGGTGGATCTGGTCGAGAGCCTGTTCGGCAAATCCACGCTGATGCGCGGTTGAAGCAAGCAGCCGGAGGCAATGTGTGATGCAATTCACAGCTTGAGCACGGTCACCTTCCGACACACCAGTGAACATTTGTCGCGGCGCGCGGTGACTGCGCGCGCTGTGCACGGTTCGTGCATCAAGGACAGGCAACAACGGTCACCTGTCGTGGCCGAGCGAGGAAGGGCGGGACGGCCCATGCTCAGACACTCCGATCAAAACGCCGCATCGCCGGGCAGCGCGCTGGGCGGCGCCGTGCCCGGCACGCCGCAGGCACGGCGCCAGCGCGCGCTGATGGCGCTGGCGCCGGCGTTGGCGGTGGTGGGCGCGCTGCTGGGCGCCGCTGCCGGTCTGCTGGCTGTGTTGCTGCCTGTCGTGGCGCTGGTCTGCGCGCTGGCCGCGCTGCTGGTGTTGGCGTTGATGGTTTACGGCAGCCTGCTGCGTCGCCGCGCGCTGCGCCGCGCCGAGGTACTGCTGCAGGCTTTCGCCGGCGAGCTGCGCGAACCGGTCAGTTTGCGTGACGCCCAGGGTCGCTTTCTGTTCGCCACGCGTCCGGCCGCGGCCATGTTGGGCGCCGAGCCAGCCGATGTGCTGGGCTACACCGAAGGCGATTTTCTCGATCCCGAGGCTGCCGCCGGGCGCGCCGCCGAAACCGCCGCGCTGCTCACCGAGCCGGGACGGCTCACCCTGCGCCGACGCGGGCCTGATCCGGATGGGCGCATGTGCGAATACCTGGTCAGCAAGCAGGCGCTGGCGCTGCCGCGGCGGCGTGCGTTCGGGTTGCTGGAGATCGGTCGCGAAGTGGGCGGCGAGCGTGCCTGGCGTCAGTTTCAGGAACAGCGCGACAGCGAATGGCGCGCGCTGTTCGAGGACCATCCGCTGCCGGCGCTGGTGATGGCGCAGGATGGCGCGTTGCTGGCGGTGAACGCCGCCGCCGAGCGCTTTTATGCCTACGCCGCCGAGGATTTGCTGGCGTTGGGCGCCAACGCCATCGCCGTGGAGCCGGGCAACGATCCCGCGCTGAGCCTGCTGCGCGGGCCCACGCATCGCCGCCGCGACGGGCGGCAAATGCCGGTGCAGGTCACTTCCAGTCCCTTGCTGTATGCGCGTCGCGATGCGCGCCTGCTGCTGATTCGCCCGCGCGAGGGCGCGGCCAGCGAGGGCGAGTTGTACGAGCGGCGCTATCGCGACCTGATCGACTCCGGCATCTGGCTGGTGTGGAGCCATGATCGCGATGGCCGGGTACTGCAGGCCAACGGCGCGGTGGCCGGAGCGCTGGGCGTGGAAGCTGGCGAATTGGTCGGCCATCTGTTGACCGATTTCATGGAGCCCGAGGATCACGACGCGGCGCTGGCCATGCTCGAGCGCAGCGCCAGCCGGCGTCGCGACACCGGGGTGATCAGCGTGCGTGGTCGTGGCGGCGAGCGCCGCACCTGGCAGTACCACAGCCTGGCCTATCCCGAGGACAACCCGCCGCAGATCCTGCTGGTGGCGCAGGACATCACCCTGCGCCAGAACTACGACCGTCAGTTGCGCGAGCGCACCATGAGCGATCCACTGACCGGTGTTTACAACCGCCGCTATTTGGAGGAGTTCTCCGCGCGCGGCAGCGAACAGCAATTCGGCTGCATCGTGGTCGATGTGGTCAGCTTCAAGCGCTTCAATGACACCTATGGTCATGCCCAGGGCGACGCCATGCTGCGCAAGCTGGCGCAATTCCTGCGCGCCGCCTGTCGTAGCCAGGATGTGGTCGTGCGCCTCGGCGGCGACGAGTTCGCGCTGGTGCTGCCGGATACCAGCGAGAGCGTGCTGCGCGAGATCGCGCACCGGCTGGAACTGCGCTCCGAGGCCGAGCTGGGCTTCGCGGTGTCGGCGGGCTGGGCCTTGCGTCAGGGTGGTGAGAGCTTCGAGGCGGCCATGAAGCGCGCCGACCTTGATCTGCTCGCACGCCGCGCCGCAGAACGCAGCGGGCAGGGTGAACGCGAGCGCTGAGAGGTCGGGAATGGGGGAGCGGGGGGGTGGGGGGCGGGAGAGTGTCATCCACCGCATCGCCGCGATTGTCATGCCGCAGCCACCTTCGTCATTCCCGCGCAGGCGGGAATCCAGGCGCTTTGTCGGTCTTGCGGAAAGACTGGACCCCCGCCTGCGCGGGGGTGACGCGCTTGGCCGAGACCAGTCGTAACTTTCCAATCCCGGCGGCTAAACCCTCCGTCCCGCTGTGGCATCCAACGCGGCATGATGGACGGAACCTTGCCCGGCCTGCGCCCGCACATGTCGCTGCCTTTGCCTGACGATGCCGATGCGGCTCTGGTCGCGGCGGCGGCGCGTGGCGCGGTGGCGGCGTTCGAGGCCTTGTATCGACGCCATTCGCCGCGCGTGCTGGGCGTGCTGCTGCGTCTGACCGGTTACGACCACGCGCGCGCCGAGGATCTCGCCCAGGATGCGTTTCTGCAGGCGTGGCGCGCCTTGCCGGGATTTCGCGGTGATAGCGCGTTCGGCACCTGGCTGTACCGCATTGCGGTGAACAGCGCGCTGGCCAGCGTGCGCGCGGCGGGCAGTCGCATCGAAACCTGCGTTGACGAGAACCTGGCCGAAACAACCGCGACGCAAGCCGTGTTCTGTCCGCTCGAACGCGGCGAACTGGAGCGTGCGGTCGCAGGCCTGCCACCGCGTGCGCGCAGCGTGCTGGTGCTGCACGACATCGAGGGCTGGACGCACGCCGAGATCGCGCTGGCGCTGGATCTGGCGCCGGGCTCGTGCAAGGCGCATCTGCACCGCGCCCGCGCGCTGCTGCGCGCACAACTGGAGGATCGCGCATGAATCATCACGATGACACGTCAGCCGCGCTGGCCTTGCGTCGCGCCTTGCGCGCGCTGGCCGACGACGTGGCCCCGCCCGCCGCGCTGTGGGACCGCATCGCCGCGCAACTGCCGCACGCATCCGTCGTCATGTCAACGCCTGCGCGCAATGCGTGGCGCACGCCGTGGCCGGCGCTGGCCGCCGTGCTATTGCTCGGTGTCGGCCTCGGTCTGCTGCTGCCGCAGATGCTGCCGGCGCGCGCGCTGGCTGTGCGCGATGTCGCCGGCCAGCGCGCGCTGCAGACCGCGCTGTTGCAGCTCGATCAGGCGCAGGCCAGCCTCGGCGCCGCGCAGCGTATGCAACCACAGGCCGGCTTCATTACCGAAATGCGCGTGCAAACCGCTTTGCAGCGCGCGGCCATCGCGCACCGCCTGCAAGGCAGCTGACGCCCCTGTTCACGCCGGCGCAGGCCGGTCCAATCCACCCAAGGAGCACCCCATGTCCATGCACATCTCGCATCATGATCGCCGTCTGGCGCGCAATGTTCTGATCGCGCTGGCCGCGTGCGCGCTGGCGCTCGTGCTGCCGCGCGCGCAGGCCGCGCCGACGCCCTCGGCGGATGCGCCATCGGTCCCGATCAACATCACTCGGCCGCTGGCGGCGGATGGCACCGTCAGCATCGACAACGGCGCCGGCAGCATCCAGGTGATCGCCTGGGACAAGCCCGAGGTGCGGGTCACCGGCCAGCAGCCGGCCGCGGTCAAGCCGCCCGAAGTCGAGAGCAGCGCCAGTCGCTTCACGCTGCGCATTCGCGCCAAGGTCGAGCAGTGCTGGCTGGGTTTTTCCTGCTCGACCAAACTGCTGCCGGTGCACCTGACTGTGTACGCGCCGCGCGGCGCGCGCCTGGATCTGCACGCGATCAGCGCAGATACGCGCGTGCAGGGCATGAACAGCCCGCGCCTCGACGCTGACGGCGTCAGCGGCGATATGACGCTGAGCGACGCGCGCTTCGCGGTGGCGCGGCTGCATTCGGTCAGCGGCGACATGCATTTGAACGCCGTCATCGGCAGGCTGGACGCCGATAACGTGTCCGGGGACGTGCGCGGCGCGATGCTGGCGTGCGGCAGCGTGCGCGCCACCACGGTGTCGGGTGATATCAGTCTGGGCTGCGCGCGGGTGAGCGAGGCTGCGTTGAAAAGCGTATCCGGTGATCTGCAGTTGAGCCTGAGCGCGCTGGCGCCCGCGGGCGCGGTGAGCCTGAACACGGTCAGCGGCGATGCGCGGCTGAGCGTTCCGGCCGGCGTTTCGGCACGGCTCGATCTCGGCAGCCTCAGCGGCAGCATCGGCGGGGCGCTGCCGGCCGGCGTGACCGTGCAGAAGCACAGCGTCAGTGGCCGCTTCGGCAGCGGCGACGGCAGCCTGCGCGTGCAGACCGTGTCGGGCGATATCCATCTGCAGCAAGGCGGCTGAGCGCGCGGTGTCATCGCCGGGCGCGCAGCCACGCAGTGATGTCATCCCGGGCGGCGCTTAACGCCGACACGGGATCCAGTGGGTCTTGCCGCGCGTGATGCCTTGAATCCCCGCTTTCGCGGGGATGACGATGGAATAAGGTCATTCCGTACGGCGCGCAGCCACGCAATGAGCTCATCCCGGATGGCGCGCAGCGCCGATCCGGGATCTAGTGCCGTACTCGCTTCGGATCCGCTCTTACAGGCTCAGCTTGAAGCCCGCGTACCAGGTGCGGCCCAGGGCGGGCTCGATGCCGTAGGTCCACACCCGCGAGTAGTACACGCGGTTGAACACGTTGGACACGCCGCCCAGCAGCTCGACACGCGGCGTGAGGTTCCAGTTGGCGGCGAAGTCCCACACCGAGTACGCCGGGATCAGTGCCGGCAACAGCACGGTGCCGCCGATGCCGGGCTGATCCTGGGCGCTGTCTTGCCAATACTGTGAACCCGAGAACACCCCGGTGAACGCCAGCTTGTAGCGGCCGTCGCGGCGCCAGGTGACGCCGGCCTTGGCCAGATGACGCGGCGAGTACGCCGGCGGCTTGCCGACCTGGTTGGGAATCGCGCTGGCCACGAAGCGCGCGTGCAGCAACTGCAGATTGACGAACGCATCGAGATGTTCGCCGTTGGCGTCGCCGTGCAGAAAATCGTAGGCCAGCTCGCCCTCGAAGCCCTCGTTGTGCGTGTTGCCGCTGTTCTGCTCGATGGAGACGATCGGACTGAGGTTGATGGTCTCGATGCGGTTGTGGAAATCCATCCAGAACACGCTGGCGTCGTAGAACAGGCCATCAGTTGGCGTGCCATGGATGCCCAACTCGTAGCTCAGCACCTTCTGCACCGCCGGGGCCGTGCCGGGGATGATGTTGGCGTGCGGCGAGCCGATGTCGAAATAGCGCACCGGACGCCAGCCGGTGGAGACGTTGAAGTAGGTCTCGTTGAGGTGACCATGGTCGAAAAAGTCGTTGCCGATGCCGAGGCCGAACAGCGGCACGGTGCGCGAGACGGTGGTGTTCAGCAGCGGCCGCGACAGGTTGGGCGGGCGCACGGTCTCGAACACACTGACTTTTTCGTGATCGAGCCGCAGCGCGGGCACGATATGCCAGCGATGCCCCGGCCCGAAGCGGAACAGGCTGCCGGCGAACACCGAGGCATAATCGGAATGCCGCCCCTGCACCAGCGTGGGTACGCCGCCGGTGGCATCGCGCGGCGCCAGCAGGTTGGTGTAGTTGGCGCCGCGCAGCGGCGCGTCGGAGTGGTACAGCACCGTGCCGAAGGTGAAGGTGTCGCCAGGGCCGAAGTCGTGGCGCAGGCGCAGGTCGGTGCCGACGTAGCGGAAGCGCGCATCCTGGATGTTGGTGACGGTGGGCTGCGGCTGCGGCGGTACCGCCGGGTTGGCCACGCGCTGGGTCAGCTCGGAATCACCCGCCCAGGCCTTGCCGTAGAAGCGCCAGTGGTCGCCGAACCGCTGCTCATGGGTCAGCACGGCGACGTTGCGGTCGGCCCACTCGCGGTTGGCCGGCGTGGTGGTGAGGTCGGGATTGGCCGCCCATTGCGCGTAAGTGAGGCGTCCGGCGTCATTGGATGCGGCGTCGTACAGATGCAGGGCCAGGCCCCACCGCGAGGTCGCGCTGGGCGTCCACAGCAGGTTGGCATCGATGCCCTTGACATTGTAGCCGCTGTTGGCGCGCGGGCCGTCGCTGCGGTTGATCCAGCCGGCCACGCGGTAGGCGAAGTCGCCGTCGCTGCCCTTGACCACGTTGTAGGTCTGCCAGCCGCCGTGGCTGCCGATCATCTGCTCGGTGCTGGCGCCGAAGGGCGCGCCGGCGACCGCGCCCTTGGACACGAAGTTGATCACCGGCGCCGGCTCCGGCCCGTACAGCAGGCTGTTGCCGCCGCGGATCACCTGCACTTCGCGGATGCCCTGCAGCGGCGGCTGGTAGTACAGCGTGGGAAATCCGATCCAGTCCAGTTCGGTGGGTATGCCATCCTGCAGCACCAGCACGTATTCGGATTCCTGCGGATTGCCCAAGCCGCGGTAGGTGAGATTCACGCGCAGCGGATCCTGTTCCTGCGACACGATGATGCCGGGCGTGCGCACGAACAGTTGCGTGAGGTTGTCCTGCGCCACGGTCGGGATCTGATCCATGCGCGTGACCGTGGTCTTGGTGGTCGCCGTGATCAGTGCGCCGTCCACCTCCGGCATCAGGTATTGCAGCTTCGGCTTCCAGAATGGCTCGGCGCTGCGTTCGACCTCGATCTTGGGTAGCGTCAGCGGCGGCTGGTCATTGGCGGGCAGGGCGTTTTGACGCGCGGGCAAGTGCGTGCTGGCGAGCAGCAGGGGCAGGGTGGCAAGGATGGGCATGGTGATCTCGGCAAACGTATCGGTGGGCGATGCGGCAAGATGGCACGGGTTTATAGTCTTGATCTTATCCAGAGTTTTTATCTAATCTTTAACACCAATGACAGTAGGAGTTCCCGGATGCCGCACAAGTTCCCTGGCGCGCTCGCGTTGAGCATGGCTTTGGTCCTCGCTCTGCCGCAGACCGCGCACGCCTGCGCCTGCGGATGCGGCGTGTTTCAGGTGGGCACCAACGATCTGCTGCCGACGACACTGGGCAACGGCACGCTGCTGTTCGCGCAGGTGGATTATCTGGATCAGTCCAGGGACTGGTCGGGTTCGTCCAGCGCGCCGGTCGCGGACAACGCCGACAAGAATATCCGCACCCTGTTCCAGAGCATCGGCGTGCAGACCATGGTCAACCGCGACTGGGGGTTGCGTGTCGAGGTGCCCTACTGGCAGCGCCACTTCACCACGCTGGACGCCGCCGGCGCCCCGGTCTCCTACGATCATGGCGCGCTGGGCGATATCCGCGTCATGGGCATGTACACCGGCTTCTCGCCGGATCGCTCCAGCGGCCTGATGCTCGGCATGAAGCTGGCCACCGGCGACTGGACCTACCCCAACTTCGACCGCGACACCGAGATCGGCACCGGCACCACCGATCTGCTGCTGGGCGGCTATCACCAGTGGAAGTTCGGCGCCGAGGGTGGCTGGGGCGGCTTCGTGCAGATCCTGGCTGACCTGCCCGCCAACAGTCGCGCCGGCTATCGCCCCGGCAAGGAGTTGGACACCGCCTTCGGCGTCTATCCGCAGGGGTGGGACATTGGCGGCACACACCTGACGCCGGTGCTGCAGGCGCTGCTGTCGCTGCGCGGCAAGGACAGCGGCGTGCAGGCCGATCCAGGCAATTCCGGCTACCAGCGCCTGGTCGCTGCGCCGGGGATGGAGCTGGCCTGGCAACGCCTGCGTGTCGACCTCAGCGTCGGCGTGCCGGTGTACCAGCACGTCAACGGCAATCAGCTGGTCGCGCCCTGGCAGGGGTCGCTCAACCTGAGCTACGCCTTGTAGTTGCAGTTACCGTCGGCATTGCGACGTTCGGCGCCGATTGTCGCAAAGGGGCGCCATGCCCGCGTGGAGTCGCCGCAGCCGCAGGTTGCCGGGAGCGCACACGCATGTGTGCCCAGGCAGTGCGGCCGCATTCGCTACGGCGTGGCGGGTGCCTCCAGCGTGACATCCACGTGGTCCGTCGCGGCCGAGCTGTCGCCGACGTAGATGCGGTAGTTCCCCGGATTGGCCTGCCATTGCAGGTCGCTCTGCACGATGGCCAGGTCGTGGCGGGTCAGGCGGAAGTGCAGCGTACGCTGCTCGCCCGGCGCCAGCGTCACGCGGCGGAAGCCGCGCAGCAGCCGCAGGGGCGGGCTGACGCTGGCCACTTCGTCGTGCACGTACAGCTGCACCACATCGGCTCCCCTGCGCGTGCCGGTGTTGCGGATGCTCGCGGCGACCGTCAGCGTGCCGTTCCAGGGCATGCGGACCCGGTCGGCGTGCACGTCGCCGATCGCGAACGTGGTGTAACTGAGGCCGTAGCCGAACGGGAACAGTGGCGTGTTGGCCACGTCCACGTAGCGCGTGGTGTAGGGATCGTCGGGGTTGTACGGCCGACCGGTGCGCAGTTGGCTGTAGAACAGCGGCACCTGGCCGAGGTCGCGCGGGAAGGTTACCGGCAGCTTGCCCGAGGGATCGACGCGGCCGAACAGCACGTCGGCGACCGCCGGTCCGCCCTCGGTGCCCGGCATCCAGGCATCCAGAATCGCCGGTACATGGCTGGCCAGCCAGGGCAACGCCAGTGCGCGGCCGTTGATCAGCACCACCACCACGGGTGTGCCGGTGGCGGCCACCGCCTTGACCAGGGCCAGCTGATTGCCCGGCAGGCCCAGGTGCGAGCGGCTGTTGCCTTCGCCGACGATGGCGACATCTTCGCCCACCACCAGAACTACTGCGTCCGCGCTGCGCGCCAGCGCCACCGCCCGCGCGAAGCCGGCCGCGCTGTGGCCGCGCACGCGGGTGCCCGGCGCGTACAGCACCTGCGTGTGCGGCGAGACGGCCTGGCGGATGCCGGCGAGCACGCTCACGGCTTCATCGGCCTGGCCTTCGGCATGCACCGGACCCAGCAGATCCAGGCGGTCGTCGGCCAGCGGACCGATCACAGCGATGCGCTGCAGGTCGCTGCGCAGCGGCAGGGTGTGGTTCTGGTTGCGTAGCAGCACCATCGATCGTGCCGCCACTTCGCGTGCCAGTGCGCGGTGTGCCGCGGAGGGCGCAGCCATCGGCGAGTCGCCCCTGCGCCCGCCGTGGCGGTAGGGATCGGCGAACAGGCCCAGCCTGTACTTGGCCTCCAGTACGCGGCGCACGGCGGCATCCACGGTCGCCATCGGCACCTTGCCTTCGCGCACCAGCATGGGCAATTCCTTCAGGTAGGCGCCGCTGTGCAGGTCGATGTCGATGCCGGCGTCGATGGCCTCCTGCGCCGCCTGGGCCGGCGTGGCGGCGATGCCATGCTGCTGCAGTTGCGGCACGGCGTCGTAGTCGGACACCACCAACCCGTCGAAGCCCCACTGCCGGCGCAGCACTCCATGGATCAACGCGCCGTCGGCAGTGGTCGGTACAGCATTCAATGCGATGAAAGCGGCCATCACCGCGCCCACGCCCTGGTCCACCGCGGCCTTGAACGGCGGCAGGTAGACCGAGTCCAACTGGTAGCGCGGCAGCCACACCGAGTTGTAGTCGCGGCCCGCCTGCACGGCGCCGTAGCCGGCGAAGTGTTTGGCCGTGGCCAGCATGGCGTCGGGCGCGGCCAGGTTCTTGCCCTGGAAGCCGCGGATGGCGGCGCCGGTCATCACTGCGTCGAGGTAGGGGTCTTCGCCGGCGCCCTCGGATACCCGGCCCCAGCGCGGATCGCGTCCGATATCCACCATCGGCGCAAAGGTCCAGTCCACACCTGCGCGTGTGGCTTCCTGCGCGGCGGCATGCATGGCCTGCTGCACCAGCGCCGGATCCCAGGTGGCGGCCAGGCCGATGGGCATGGGCAAGATCGTGCGGAAGCCGTGCACCACATCGCCCATGAACAGCAGCGGGATATGCAGTCGCGACTGCAGCGCCAGATGCTGCATGCGCCGTGTGTAGGCAGCCACGTCCACGCCCGGCAGTACGCCATTGGTGCCGCCGACCTCGCCTTTGCGGATCAGCGCCGCGAGATCCTTGTGGTCGGCGCCGAGGATGGTGAGCTGGCCGACCTTTTCCATCAGCGTCATGCGCGCCAGCAGGCCATCGACGGTGGCGCGCATGGCTGCCGGATCGGTGCCGCTGGCGGGGGCGGCTGTTGCCGCAAGGGTGGACAGCGGCACCAGGCCCACCAGAGCGGTGGCCAGCACAAGGAGGATAGGACGCAGCGGCATGGACGGATTCCCGGCAAGGCGATCGGCCAGCGCCGAGCATAGCGGTGGGCCGGTGCACCGGTGCTGCTCACGGACTTGTGCTGCATGGCATCACAGGCGGTGCCGCCCCGTTACACTGTGGAGCTCACGCAACACGGCAGAGCCCCGCACATGAATGCACGCACGCGCGTCCTCACCGGCATCACCACCAGCGGCACGCCACACCTCGGCAATTACGTGGGTGCCATCCGGCCGGCGCTGCGGCTCGCGGCGCAGCCGGATACCGATGCGTTTTTCTTCCTCGCCGACTACCACGCGCTGATCAAGTGCGACGACCCCGAGCGCATCGCGCGCTCGCGTCTGGAGATCGCCGCGACGTGGCTGGCCTGCGGACTGGACCCGGCGCGCGTCACCTTTTATCGGCAGTCGGATATCCCCGAGATTCCCGAACTGACCTGGCTGCTGACCTGCGTCACCGCCAAGGGCCTGATGAATCGCGCGCACGCCTACAAGGCCGCGGTGGATGCCAACATCGCGCAGGGCGAGGATGCCGATGCCGGCATCACCCTCGGCTTGTACAGCTATCCGGTACTGATGGCCGCCGACATCTTGGCCTTCGGCGCGCAGCGCGTGCCGGTGGGCCGCGATCAGGTGCAGCACATCGAGATGGCGCGCGACATCGCGCAGCGCTTCAACCACCTCTACGGCGCCGGCAGGGAGCTGCTGGCGCCGCCCGTGGCGGTGGTCGACGAGGATGTCGCCACATTGCCCGGCCTCGATGGCCGCAAGATGTCGAAGAGCTACGACAACACCATCCCGTTGTTCGCCGGTGGCCCGCGCGCCCTCGAGGACGCCATCGCGCGCATCGTCACCGACTCGCGCAGGCCCGGCGAGCCCAAGGATCCGGACAGCAACGCACTGTGCGCGATCTACCGTGCCTTCGCCACGCGCGCGCAGGGCGACGCCTACGCCGCCGAATTGCGCGCCGGACTGGCCTGGGGCGAGGCCAAGCAGCGCCTTGCCACGCGCATCGAAGCCGAAATCGGACCGAAACGTGCGCGCTATGACCAGCTGACCGCCTCGAATCAGATCGAGGAAATCTTGCAGGAAGGCGCGGCCAAGGCACGCGCGCTGGCCGCGCCGCTGCTGGCGCGACTGCGCGAGGCCGTCGGTCTGCGCGCGCCACAGGCGGGATCTGCACAGGTGATGCGCAGTAACGCTGCAGCCCGCGTCGGCCGTTTCGTCACTTTTCGCGGCAAGGACGGACATTTCCACTTTCGCTTTCTTGGTGCCGACGGCGTCGACTTGCTGCTCTCGGTGCCGTTCGACACGCCCAAGGCCGCTGCCGACTGGGTGCAGATGCTGGACAAGGCCGGCGGCGCGGCCAGCTTCGTATGGGGGCCGGACAACTTGCATCTACGCATCGCTGAACACATCGGCGGGCAGGCCTTCGAGCTGTGGTTCGCGCACGAGCGTCTGGCCGAGGCCGGTCCTTATGCCAACGCCGATGCGCGCGATGCCGCCATGTTGCAACTGGTCGATGCGCTGGAAACGCGCTGGCGCGCGCTGGCTGCCGCGCAGCCCTGAGCGCGGTGTCGGCGATTTGGCCGCGGGGCGTGCCGCGGCAACGGCGGGTTGACAACAGGGTGCGTCGGCCGTGGGTCTGCCTCGCGCGACTCGCGCTGGGTGCATGCGATCGTGGTCTCCGCCATCGCATGACAACCGTCGAACTGGTGACGAGCATCGCCATGCGTGCATGCGCAGGGCAGGCAATCAACCCGCGCCGCCGGCGCCCGTAACCCGGGTGGTATGGCGGCGCAAGTACGATGCCTTGATCTCCGCGTGCATGCAGACCGTCGCCATGAACCCACTACGTGATTCCCTGAATAAAATCATCGGCCGCATGAGGGCGCGGTTTCTTGCCGGTGCGGTGCCAGCCACGGAGTTCAACGCGCAGATCGATTTTCTGGTTTCGCCGGTGCGCGAAACGCGCCACGTCGATGGCGACGATTTGCTCAGCGCGGGCCTGGGCCGCGCCGGGTTGCGTGGTGCGCCGGCGGTGTTCGCCGATCCCGCGCGGCCGACGCCGGCCGAGGTGCGTCGGCGCGCGATCCAGATGAGTTGGAAGGGTATCGCCTGGTTGCAGCCCTTGGCAGTATCCGATACCTACGGCGCGCTGGCGTCGGTGCCGGGGCGCGAGTATGGCGCCTTCGCGCGCGTGTCCGGCGCGCGCGCCAGCCATCGTGTGCTGGCGCAGATCCCCGATGCCTTCGATCGACGCGCGCGCTGTTTGCTGGTGGCGCCGGCCTCGGGTTCGCGCGGCGTGTACGGTGCCATCGCCGTGGCCGGTGCCTGGGGTTTGCCGCGCGGCTGCGCCGTGGTGTACACCGACAAAGCGGCGGGCAGTGGTTACTTCGACTGCGCCAGCAACAGCGGCGTGGCGCTGGATGGTACACGCGCCGTGGCCGGCAGCGCGCCGCTGGAGTTCGAGCCGGCCTCACCGCTGGCCGGCGCCGATGCCATCGGCGTGAAGCAGGCGCACTCCGGCGACAACCCCGAGGCGGACTGGGGCCGGCACACGCTGCAGGCGGCGCGCTTCGGCCTGGCCATGCTGGATCGCGCGTTTCCGGCCGAGGCACCGTTCACGCCGCAGAACACGCGCATCATCGCGGTGAGCATTTCCAACGGCGCCGGCGCGGTACTGCAGGCCGCCGCCATCGACGAGGCGCACCTGCTTTCTGGCGTGGTCGCGGGCGAGCCCAACATTTACGTCGAGGGCGGACGACCGCTGTACGACTACGCGACCGAGGCCGCGCTATGGCTGCCGTGCGCGTTGCTCGACGCGCATTTCGATACCGCGCCCGGCGCGCGCGGCAATCCGCTGCTGGCCGCGGCCGGCGCTGCGCGCTGCGCCACGCTCAAGGCGCAGGGCCGGCTCGCCGGCAGCAGCTTGCCCGAGCAGGCGCGCAATGCCCGGGAATACTTGCGTGCGCAGGGCTGGAGCGAAGCCGCGCTGAAAAGCGCCGCGATCAGCACGGCGTTCGATTTGTGGCGCAGCGTCGCCGTGCTCGACGCCGCGGCCTATGCGCGCACCGGCAGCGCAGCGATGCCTGGCGGCTACCGCTACGCCGCGCTCGATGGCCTCGGTCATCCGGCTGCCGCGGCGGAGATCGCGCGCGCGCTGTGGTGGGCGGATGGCGCCGGTGTGCCGCCCGGTTCCGGCGTCGCCATCGTCGATGCGCAGCAGGCACCGCCCGATTCATACGCGCATGGACTCTCCTGCCTGCGCGCGTTGTGGAGCGGCGATGACGCACTCGCGCAGCGCCTGCGTGCCGGCGTCGCCGCCACGCGCAGCGGCCTGCCGCGCGCCGGTCTGCCGGTGCTGCTGGTGCACGGCGTCGAGGATGGCTTGATCCCGGCCCGCTTCAGCAGCGCGCCGTATCTCGCCGCATCACGCAAGGCCGGCTTGCCGGTGCGCGAATGGCAGGTCAGCCCGGCGCAGCACTTCGATGCCTTTCTCGCGCTGCCCGGTTTCGCGCAGCAGTACGTGCCGTTGGTGCCGTATGTGCACGCCGCGCTGGATGCGCTGTGGGCGCATGTCGCATTGGACAAGGCGCTGCCTGGCGATGCCGAGATCAAGGCCGTGCCCGGCTTGCCGCCCACGGCGGCGAATCTGCGTTTGCCGCAGTAGAGCGGGAGTGGGTTGTGGGGCGCGCGGCTCGCGCGGCGCTAAGCGCGGCATGACCGGGCGCTCGGAACCTCTGCTCGTCATGCCCGCGCAGGCGGGCATCCAACGCGCAGGGCAAGGCCACTGGATCCCCGGCTCGCGCTGCGCGCGCCCGGGGATGACGAGGGAGGTCGATTCCGGTCGCTCTTTCCTGACCCCCGACCCCCGACCCCCGACCCCCGACCCCCGACCCCCGACTTTCCGCTCAGCGCGGCAGCGCGAGGTCTCGATGACCGCCTTGGGGAAGCACGCGGCCTCGCCGCCGGTGGCGGCGCGATTCTGGCCATTTCCCCGGCGGCGTTCGAGATCACGCTGCGCTGGGTCTCAGTGCTGCCCGAGCGCGTGCCCGTTGAGCTGCATGGCGCCGCCGCGGTCACTGAAGTTGAGCGCGTAATTCGCGCCCTGCTGCAGCAGGATGCCCTGGCTGAGCAGTCGCGCCAGCAGTTGCTGCGCGCCCGCGGCCTGCTGGTCGGCGGGCATGCCTTGGCTGGCCAGCCGGTAAGTGGCCAGTCGCTGCGCGAACGGCGCGGCCACGCGCAGCGAGAATTGCGCATCCAGCGCGTGCATCAGGACTGGCGGCGAGACTTGCGCGTTCGGCGGCAGCGGCAACCGCGCGCTGCCCTGCGCCTGCAGTGCGCCCTGCGCGCTGCCGATGCTGAACTGCTGCAAGCGCAGCACGGGCTGATGCTGGAGCAGATCCAGCATCGGCGGCAATATCGCGGCGCGGATGTTCTGGCTGACGACTTGCGGCGGCAGATTCTGCTGTTGCAGCTTGCCCATCCGGCGCAGCGCCAGCATCAAATTGCGCAGCGCCTGCACGTTGATGTGCGCGAAGTCCAGATCCAGACTCAGCGGCGCGAACACCTTGCCGGCGGCACTGAGACGCGCGATCCGCCATCGCAGCCTGGAATCGAGGTAATCGCCCTGCGGATCGGTTGTTGTCCCGGTGAGGCTCATGTTTTCCAGATCGAAGAACGGTACGTCATTGCCCGCCGCGGCATAGCGCACCGAGGCCAGGATCAGCGTGGATTTGCCCGCCGCGACGCCCTGCACGAAGTGCGTGTCGCCGCTCAACGCGAGCTTGCCGACCGTGATGTTCTGCGGCGCGCCGGCGAGGTGATTCGGGAAGCTGGCCTGCAGGCCGTCCCAGGTCATATCGATCTTGCCCGCGCTCATGCCGTCGCGGATTTCCAGGTCGCGGAACTTGATCCGCAGCGGCGCGATGCGCGCCGTGGCTGCCACCGCGCCGCTCTTGCCCAGATCGATCTGGCCGCTATGCCCCGTGCCACTCCAGCGCGCACCGTGCTGATCGAGCTCAAACCGCGACCCGGCCCACTGCAAGTGCGTGCCATCGGCATCGGCGTGCTGTCCGGCATCGAGCTGCGCGCGCAGGTGATTGTTGCCGGTCAGGCCGATCACATCGCGCAGCACATAGTCGCTGCCGAGCGCGGTCAGCGCCTGGTGCAGGCCGTCGATGCGCGCGTTGATCACCGCGGCCTCCGGCAGCACGGTGAAACCGTGCCTCCACGCGGCGAACGGAAACGGGCCGTAGGCGATATCAAGATGCAGCTGCAGCGGCCGCGTACCGTGCGGATCGAACTTGCGCAGCGAGGCGAGCATCGGAACCAGCACCAGATCGCCCTGCTGGCCGAACCAGCTCGTGCGGGTGCGCGCATAGCTGGCCTGCAACGTGCCCTGCCGGTTGATCGCCGCCACCGCGGCATCAAGCTGCTGGTTGGTGGTGCGTCCGGTGTACCAAGGCCCGAGTAGGCCCGCGACGATGAGCGCCGCGACGATGGCTGCGACCGTGATGGCTGCCTTTCTCATGGAACTCCCCTGAGTGCGCGGCATGGCCCATGCGCCGCAGCGATTGGTAAGCCGAATGGCGCTTGCTTGGGCATGAAATCATGATATTCGTCATTCCCGCTTTCGCGGGGGAGACGAGCTCCAAGCAAGCGCCATTCGTACCAAGCCGATTATGCCGCGACACGCCGCGCTTCAGCCAACCGCGCGGCGGCTGAGTTTGAACAGCCACGCATACATGGCGTACATCACCAGCACGAAGCTGGCGCCGCCGATCCACACCGCGGCGTGCGCGAAGCTGGCGCCGACCAGTGCCAGCGGCGCGGACTTGCCGGAAAACACCACCAACGCGGCCAGCGCCACGCCGATCAGGCTTTCTCCGACGATCATGCCCGAGGCCAGCAGCACGCCCAATTGCCTGGTGGCTTCGGGTTTGGCCGTGCGCTCGGCGCGGCGATCAAAAACCGAGCCGGCGATGGCGCCGATCACCACCATCAGCGTGGTCGAGGTGGGCAGGTAAATGCCCAGCCCCACCGCCAGCGGCGGCAGGCGCGCGGTCTTGCCGCGCCGCGCCAGCAGTTCGTCGAGGATCACGATGACCACGCCGATCGCCGCGCCCAGGCCAATCATGCTCCAGTCGAGCTTGTGCTCGATCACGCCCTGCGCCAGCGCCGAGATCAGCGCCGCCTGCGGCGCGGCCAGCGCCAGCGCCGGGTTGGTGCCGGGCATGCCGGCGAAGCCGTAGGCCTTGAGCAGCAGATCCAGCACCGGCGGAATCACCGCCGCGCCGGCGATCACGCCGATCACCAGCGCCACCTGCTGTTTCCACGGCGTGGCGTCCACCAGTTGGCCGGTCTTGAGATCCTGCAGGTTGTTGTTGGCGATGGTCGCCACCGCGAACACCACCGAGGTGACGAACAGCGCGAACGCCACCAGCGCCGGCTGCGCGCCGACCGGCAGGCTGGGCGCCACGCCCAGCACCAGCAGCAGCGCCGCGGCGATGATCACCAGGATGCCCACGCCCGACAGCGGGCTGTTGGACGAGCCGATCAGTCCGGCCATGTAGCCGCACACCGCCGAAACAAAAAAGCTCATCAGCACCACGAACACCAGCGCGCCGATCACCAGCAGCGTGATTTGTGCGCGCAGGCCCGCGACCAGGCCGAAATGCAGCAGCATCCAGCCGATCGGCAGCAACGAGATCAATGTGATCAGCCCGACCAGGCCGATCGGCAGGTCGCGCTCGGTGCGCGGCAGCGTGTCGGCCTGGCCTGACTTGCGCACGCGCGCCGCCGCCATCGCCCCGCGCAGACCGCTGACGACCGGCCGCACCAGCTTGACCAGCGTCCAGATCGCCGCCACGCCGATGGTGCCGGCGCCGACGAAGCGCACGCGCTGCGCCCATGCCGCCTGCGCGACATCCACCAGCGAGCCCGCCGCCGGGTGCAATGCCGTGAACACCGGCACCAGCCCCAGCCAGCCGATCAGCAGGCCCAGCAGCATCGACAAGCCCACCCACAGGCCCACCAGGTGCCCCACCGCGAACAGCGCGAACGACAGGCTGAAATCAAATCCCGTCGCCGAGCCCTTGTCGCCGATGCGGAAATACGTGGCCACGTTGCCGGCGAAGATTCTGGTCGCCACCACCACGGCGAAGCCCGCCGACACCAGCGCGCTCAGCGTCACCGCCAGCAGCCCGGCCTTGTTCTCCTGCTCGGCCACGCTGCCGCTGGCCGCGGCGCTGCCCACCTTCAGCACCTCGGCGCAGGCCACGCCTTCCGGGTAGGGCAGATCCGAGCCGGTCACCAGCGCGCGCCGTAGCGGGATCGTGTACATCACGCCGAGGATGCCGCCCAGCGCGCACACGCCAAAACTCATCCAGAACGGAAACCCGCTCCACCAGCCCACCATCACCAGCCCCGGCAGCACGAAGATGATCGCCGACAGCGTGCCCGCCGCCGAGGCCAGCGTCTGCACGATGTTGTTCTCTTGCATGTTGCTGCCGCCGAGACCCTTGAGCAGCGCCATCGAGATCACCGCCGCTGGAATCGAGGTGGCGAAGGTCAGCCCCGCCTTGAGTCCGAAATACACATTGGCCGCGGTGAACACCAGCGTGATCACGATGCCGAGGATCACGCCGCGAACGGTCAGCTCGCGCATCGACGGCGCGGCGGTGGTGGCAGGGGTGCTGCGGTTCATGCGCGTGCTCCTCGCAAGCGTTCAAACAGCCCGTGGCGCCGCGCGCCGGATCGCGCGCAGGGTAACCCGAAGCGGGAGGTATCGCGCAGAGGCGGATCGCCAAACAAACCGATTTTGTAATGCCCCGGCGGTTGTTGCACAGGTCAGGCCGCCAAAGCACAGGCCTCAGCGTGTGTCTTCATGCCCAACGCATGGGGCTGCTCCCGGCCGTAACGGACGAGCAACCCTTGAGTCAAGCCGGACCCATTAGCGGTGGCGGCCAACCGGGGCGCCCGGTGCGTTTGGTATCCGCAAACCCGTCCAGCTCGGCCACGGCCCGACAGGCCCAACGGACGGCCGGTGGGGCGGCGGCCGGCAGCGATCTTCGCTCACTGGTGAGCCACGATTTGCTGCGCTCAGGTCGCGCGCTGCTTCGGCAGCAGCCGCTCGTATTCATGCTTGACCACCGCGTAGCACTCGCAGACGCGCCGCTCCAGCCCGGCCCGATCCAGCACGGTGATGTGGCCACGCTGGTAC